>JALOTJ010000168.1 GCA_025457965.1 Spirochaetota bacterium
CTGGCGTTCGTTCTGGGCGACACCCAGTTCATTGACTGCGATGTCGAGGAGCCGAACGCACACCTGTTCCTGAAGCCGGAGATTCACGTCAAAAGAACGGTGGGCCTTCCGGTTCCAGTGGTCGATGAATCCCGCTGTACCGGATGCGGCAAATGCGAGCAGGTCTGCGAGTTCAACGCGGTCATCGTCATTCAGAAAAAGGTCATGATCTTCCCGGAGCTCTGTCACGGCTGTGGGGCATGCGAATATTTCTGCCCCGAAAAGGCAATCTCAGAGAAAATGCGCGATATAGGCATAATCGAAAAGGGGACCTCCGGCGGAATCGACTTTATACACGGGATTTTAAACGTGGGTGAGCCCATGGCGCCACCGTTGATACGTGCCGTTAAGGCCTGTATCGACCCTAAACGCATAGTTATAATCGATGCACCACCGGGAACCGCCTGTCCGGTTGTGGAAACGGTGAAAAACGCGGATTTCTGCGTTCTGGTCACCGAGCCCACTCCCTTTGGGCTCAATGACCTGAAACTCGCGGTGGAAATGGTCAGGAAGCTTGCCGTTCCCATGGGCGTCGTTATAAATTCATGCACCATCGGCGATAACGAGGTAAGCAAATATTGCGAAGAGGAGGGCATCCCGATATTGATGACGTTTCCATGGGACCGGCGCATAGCCGAGCAGTATTCGGCCGGAAGGCTCGTACTGCAAAACCTGCGCGAGTACCGTGAAAACTATATGACCCTTATTAAAAATATAAAACTGGAGATCGCCGGCCATGAAACAGCTGACTGTAATTAGCGGCAAGGGAGGGACCGGCAAGACAAGCATCGCGGCGGCGCTTTCGGTGCTGGCGCAGTCGTCGGCGATCGCCGATTGTGATGTCGACGCGGCGGATCTTCATCTTTTACTTGAACCGGACACGGTGGAAAACGGGGATTTTTCGGGAGGGATGTTCGCGCGGATTGACGCCTCCAGGTGCACCCGTTGCGGACTCTGCGAACGGCTCTGCCGTTCTAATGCCATACACGATTTTACGGTCGATCCGATTTCCTGCGAAGGGTGCGGGTTTTGCGCGCGAGCCTGTCCTGACGAGGCCATAATTATGGAGCCCAACCATTCGGGTAAATGGTTTATATCAAACACCAGGGCCGGCACGATGGCGCATGCGCGGCTCGGTATAGCCGAGGAAAATTCAGGAAAGCTGGTAACGCTTGTCCGCAAGAACGCGCAAAACGCCGCCGAGAACGAAGAACTCGAGCTTGTAATTACCGATGGCCCGCCTGGCATCGGCTGCCCGGTCATAGCATCGATTACAGGCGCGGACCTTTTACTCGCCGTCACCGAACCGACCATCTCGGGAATCCACGATTTAAAAAGAGTGGTCGAGGTGGCCAGGCACTTCAATGTGCCGGTCCTCGTGTGCATCAACAAGTGCGACATCAATCCCTATAATGCCGGGAAAATTGAAGAGTATTGTACCGAAAATGGCATCGAAGTCGTCGGGAAAATGCCCCATGACCCGGAAGTTACCAGGGCGATGATATTGCGAAAAACAATTGTCGAACACGATTGCGGGCACGTTACCGTTGAGGTGAATAAAATGTGGGAACGCATACGGGAACGTCTTGATGCCTGACGAAATATCAGATCAGATTAACCGGGTGCGCCGGAGGCTCGAGAATGTTACCGATCCGGGAACCAATATGAACGTTATGAGCATGGGGATTATCAGAAATCTGACGATGACCGGGGACGGAGTGCTAAGCATGCAGCTTCGACCTTCATCGACCGTATGCCCCCTGGTCGTGCCGCTGGCGTTCCGGATCAAGAAAGCAGTCGAGGAGCTTGAGGGAATAAACATCGTGAAAATCACCGTGGTCGATCACCGCATGGCGGAGAGCGTGACCGCAATGCTCAACGAAGGAGACGGTCATAGTTGAGAGAGGACGACTATTACACGCTTCTGGGCATCGATAAAACCGCCTCAACGAAAGAAATCAAGACGGCGTTTCGAAAGCTTGCGCTGAAACACCACCCGGACAAAAATCCCGGAGACCCTGGGGCCGAACGCAAGTTCAAAGAAATATCAGCCGCCTACGAAATCCTTTCCGATCCATTAAAAAAAAGGTCGTATGATTTCTCACTCAATCATACGGGCTGGTACAACACCGAACGATTCGGCGCTCAGGGTGATACCGGGGTGAGCCCATGCGGACGGGGCGGCGGGTGCTGCGGCAAGAGGGGTGGCTTCCGCCGGATGGCGGCCGCCGGACCCGCCTGCGTGGTCGAGCTTAACCCCGAAGAGGCGCGCACAGGCGTCGAAAGAGAATTCCTTATCAGGGGACCGTCAGGCTACGGTACGCTTTCGGTCTCCATCCCCCCGGGCGCGAAAAACGGGACGGTTTTAATGGTCGCCAGCCCCACGGAACCGTTGCACGCCGGCGTATTCAGCATAAAAATAAAAATTGTTTGATCACCGCACAACAGACGGCAAGTATGGTTGTAATTCGAGCGCCATGGAAAAACTGGGAAAACCCGACAACATGTGCCGCATGAATGACCCCGACGGCTCCGCGCTTGTCAAAGGGTTGTGCGGCGATACGATGGAAATGTACCTCGTCATCGAGGACGGCCGCGTTTCGCGGGCGAGCTTCCACACGGACGGCTGTTCCTCGTCGATAGCCTGCGGCTCGGCGGCCGCACGGCTCGCCGGAGGAAGGACGCTCGACGAGGCGCTGCGGCTCTCTCCCGCCGATGTTATCGACGACATTGGAGACCTTCCAATTGCGAGCGTTCATTGCGCCATACTCGCGATCATGGCGCTCCACAAGGCCCT
>JALOTJ010000169.1 GCA_025457965.1 Spirochaetota bacterium
TCCTCATCGGCTGGAGCGGCGGCAGGTTCCGGATAAAGTAGGGGCGTGATGGGAAGGCGGTCCGGGCTTCTTCCTTGACAAAGCGCGCAAGCGGGGTATTCATATAGTTTCGGATGTGTGCCGCGCAGCTTTCCGCGCGGCGGATACTGTCCACGAAGGAGGTCGCTCATGGCACCGTCGGCCCAGCAGGCCCTGTCGATTTTGCGGGACAGCTCCCGCTTCGAGTGGTACGTCATACCCTTCCTGCTCGTCGTTATCTATGTATACTTCGTCGATATTGGGAAAAAGGACTGGAGCGCGGTTTGCGCGGGGCTCGCGTTCTGGGGCATGGACTGGCACGCCGAAATATGGAACGCCGTCATCGCGCACGCAAGCGGCTACGCCCCGCTATGGGGCACGCCGGGGAAAACGGCCTACCAGATACTGATCGGCCTGAACATCGAGATATCCCTGATGTTCCTCATCATGGGGATCGCCGCCGTAAAGCTTTTACCCGCGGACCGCTCGACCGGAATCATCGGGATTCCCAACCGCCTGTTCATCTCGGCCCTGCTCGCCGTGTGCTGTATCCTTGTCGAGATGGTTCTCAACGCGGTGGGGGCGCTCACGTGGGAATACTGGTGGTGGAGCACACGCTTCCCCTTCCTGCTCTTCCTCGTCGCATACTGGCCGCTCTTTCTTGTTTCGTTTCGAGTATACGATATTCGGACAACGCGCGCGAAGGTCGGCGCCACGGCGGCGCTGTACGCCTGGAACGCGGTGCTCATACTGGTCTTCGGGGTGGTGCTCCGCTGGATCTGACCTTCGCTGACATCGGTCGCGAGACGGCCGCAAAAATCCATTACAGGAGACGCATGCCATGGACATGTTCGCAGTGCTCGAGAAGCTGGCCGTACCCCGCCCCAATCACAGTGAGGCCGTTGAAAAGACGGCGGCCTACCTTCAGGGGCTCCTTTCGTCGTGGGACATCCCCTTTACGGTCCAGGAGTTCGTACTGCGGCCGTACCAGCAGCTGCTGGTGGGCTATGCGTGTTTCTTTCTTTCGCTTCTCGTCCTTCTTTTCGTTATTAAGCGAAAGCCGTTGCCCATCCTGATCTCCGCGGTCGCCATTTGGGTGCTCCTCTTCCTGGAATTCGAATATTTTATTCCGCTGGTGAGCCCGCTCATCACCAAAACCGGACAGAACATCATCGTTAACTTCCCGGCGGCCGACGCGGTGCGCGAGCTGGTCTTCGCCGCGCACTACGACTCCAAGACCGATTTCTTCGACCATATCGAGCGCGCGAAGGTCTACCGCTTCATTCCGATTGCGGGCGTTCTCGGCCTGCTGATGTCGCTGTGGGTGCTGCTGCGCAAAAAGTTCGCCTCGCTCGGGAGGCCGGCCCTCTCCATCGCCACCGTCTGTCTGGCGGGAGCGCTTTCGGTCTACTGGGGCCTGGTGGCCCTGGGGTTCGGCGGGTACATCTTTCTCTCGGGCCAGAGCTGCGGCGCCGTGGACAACGGGGGAGCCGTCGTCACCCTGCTGGCCCTGGCGAAGGACATACGGGAAGGCAGGGTCAAAACCGGGAAGTCCACGGTCACCATCGTCTTCTTCGCCGGGGAGGAGGTCGGGCCGCAGGGTTCGCGCCATTTCGTTAAGAAATATTTCGGGGAAGACGCGGCCAAGCGCACCGTCCCGGCCTCGCTCGTCAACCTGGAGCTCGTGGGCCAGAACGGCAACATGCTCTACTGGACAAAGAACGGCATCTTCCTGTCATTCCTCGCGACCGATGCCGGTCTGCGCGCGCGGCTGGACGCGGCGTGGAAGGGCGTGTCGGGCAAAACGATGGACGCGGGCGGTTCCATCACCGACGACGCCCTGCATTTTTTGCGGGCGGGAATCCCGGCCATCACCGTCGGCCACACGGGTATTCCGGGCCTCGGTGAGGGCGGTTTCCATGATGTTACCGACTGCATGGACAGGGTGAACCCGGACAATCTATACCTGATGCGCAGGACGCTGAAGAAATATATTGAAGGATATTAATTCCTTCCGTGCGGGGGGCTGCGCATGCGTCGGACCCCCGCACGGCGCTGTGCGCCCCGGCGCCGAGACCAGGAAGAAGCGCTCCCGGGCATGACCGATATCAAACGGATACAACGATTCCTCGATAAATCGGGATGGGTGAGCGTCCCCGCGTCGGTGTCCTTCCTCGCGGCGGGCGAATATAATGAGAATTTTCTCGTCACCGGTGCCGACGGGGCGCGCAGCGTCTTCAGGGTCAATCACGGCAGCCAGCTCGGCCTTGCCGACCAGGTCGCCTACGAGTTCGGCGTGCTCCGCGCGGTGCACGGCTCGGGCGTCACACCCGAGCCGTACCGCTTCGACCCGGCCCCGCCGGGCATAGGCGGCGGCGCGCTGCTCATGGAATACATGCCGGGTGTTCCGCTCGACTACGCGCGCGACTACCCGGCCGCGGCCGCAGTGTTCGCGCGCATCCACGCGCTGCCCTCCGAGGCGGCGAGCCTCGTCGAGCAGCCCGCGCCGGTGCTCGACATCGCCCGCGAGAGCCTGGGCCTCCTCACGCGCTTCGGCGACCATCCCCTGCGGGAAGAGCGGAAGGCGCTCCTCGACTATCACGGGGACGTCGTGCGCATGGGCGCGGATACGGCGCCGCTATTCTCAGGCGAGCCGCCGTGCATCGTGAACACCGAGGTCAACTCTCACAACTTTCTCATCGACGGCGCGAACGCGTACCTGGTGGACTGGGAGAAGGCCGTGCGCTCGTTGCGCTACCAGGACCTGGGGCATTTCCTGGTGCCGACCACGACGCTGAGGAAAAGCTCGGCTTCCTCGGCCGTTACCGGGAGCTTTGCGGACTCGATATGGAGATGGACGAACTGCGCGAGAAGACGCGCATCCTCGAACGCACCATTCTGCTGAGGGGGCTTTCGTGGTGTCATATGGCGTACTACGAGTATACCAGAAGCGACAGGCGGCTTTCGAGCGCGTATACGTTCAGGAAGATCAGGAGCTATCTCGGGAACATCCCGTGGTTCCTGGAGAGCGTATGAGCGGCGCTCCCTTTATTTCGGTTGTCATCCCCGTACTGCGGGAGGAAGCGGTCATCAACCGCTGTATCGACGGAGTTCGCCGTTCGGCGACAGGGTCGGGTTCCTTCGAAATCATCGTTGTGGACGCCGACCCGGACGGGGGCACGCTCGCGGCGATGAAGCCGGGTGCCGGCCGGGTGCTCCTCGCACCCCGCGGGAGGTCCGCGCAGATGAACGCCGGCGCGCGCGAGGCGCGCGGTGACGTGCTGCTCTTTCTGCACGCGGACACGGAGCTGCCGGCCGGCTGGCCCGCGGCGGTGGGGGCGGCCCTTGCGGACGGGGACGTGGTCGGCGGCGCCTTCGATATGGAGATCGACTCTGACCGTTTGATCTACCGGATAATTTCCCGGATGTCCTCGCGAAAGCACCGCATAACGCGCGTCCCCTACGGCGACC
>JALOTJ010000105.1 GCA_025457965.1 Spirochaetota bacterium
AAAAACAAAGTACAGAAAAAACAGCGCGAGGGCTATTCCGGTAAAAAGCACGGAAAGCGCAAATCCCCTCCTGCCGTTCTCCTGGCAAAGTGCGTCATCCGGTTTCAGATACAACGGCGCGAGCCAGCCGATAAACGGAAGATAGGCGACCGCGGTGAAGTATTTATTGTACATGGGCCGATAAATCTCGTTCCGGTAGTGCTCCAGGGAGGCCCTGATCTCGGGCCAGTGCCGGCGGATGTCGCGGAGGTAGATTGCCGCCGCCCGAACTCTTCCCCACGCGAATATAAGCCATTCACGGGTGCGGGGCCAGTTTTTCCTGAAGTCCCTGGTGTAGCGCAGTGCTATAAGCGCCTTGTCTTTCAGCAGGGGGAGTCGGTCTTTGACGGCATGTGCAAGCTTCACTGCGTGTATCCTTTCGGAGAGAGAGGGATTCGAACCCTCGGTACCGGAACGGTACAACGGTTTAGCAAACCGTCCCCTTCGGCCTCTCAGGCATCTCTCCAGTGTAGTGATAAAACGGTTATGTGTTATCGGAGGGTGAGGGATTCGAACCCCCGGAGCTTGTCACTCAACGGTTTTCAAGACCGCCTCTATAGACCACTCAGACAACCCTCCACGGGTAACTCTATGGAGGGTGCCCGTTCTGTCAAACAAAAATTTCCAAGGTGCCATCCCGGGTCGCAGTGATGCGCGAGTGTGACAAATCCTCGGCGGTGCAATCAATCAGCTCACGATTTCGGTGCCGATACCGGCGTCGGTGAATATCTCCAGGAGCACGGCGTGCTCGATCCTGCCGTCAATGATGTGCGTCTTGTTGACCTTGCGAAGGGCGTCGAGGCAGCAGTTGACCTTGGGTATCATCCCACCGGTAATTTCATTTGAAGCGATGAGCGCCGGGATCTCCGACGCGGTTAGGGTGGAAGCGAGTGCCCCGTTTATCTTCACGCCCTCGATGTCGGTGAGGAGGATGAGCTTTTCTGCGCGAAGTGCCTCTGCGATAGAGCCGGCCGCCGTATCGGCGTTGATGTTGTAGGTGGCGCCGTCCTCGTCGTACCCGATTGGTGCGATGACCGGGATGAACTTTTCACGGTCAAGCGCCTCGATCACCTGCGGATTGACGCGGCTCACCGAACCCACCAGTCCGATGTCGAGCTTGACGCCGTTGTTCTCGTGGAACAGCTTCTCTGCGATAATGAGACCGCCGTCCTTGCCGGAGAGGCCCACGGCCCTGCCGCCGACCATGTTGATGTTATGTACGATCTCTTTGTTTACTTTTCCCACCAGTACCATCTCGACGATGTCCATGGTCTCGCTGTCGGTGACACGCATGCCCGCCACGAACTCGCTCTTCTTGCCGACCTGCTTCAGGAGGTCGCCGATCTGCGGTCCGCCGCCGTGAACGATGACGGGGTTTATGCCCACCAGCTTGAGGAGCACCATGTCGGTGGCGAACGAACGCCTGAGCCTTTCGTCCTCCATCGCGTGGCCGCCGTATTTTATGACGATGGTTTTACCGTAGAATTCCTGAATGTACGGGAAGGACTCTATAAGTGTGCTGACTTTTTCTATGTATCGCTGCATGGTGCGCATTCTCCTTTTCGTGTGTTATTCCAGATATACGCTCTCGGAGTCCGGTATGGATATGGAATCAGGGATGTCTGACGCCTCCAGGGCAAGAAGGGGTGATATCTCAATCTTTTTCAACCGGGACGGGATGCCAATGCCGCGTTCCCCGAGCCAGCGCCGGTAAAGCCGGGTCATGAGCTCGTGCGCCGATTCGACCGAGTCGACTCCCGAGGGATTTTTTACCGGGGCGAACTCAACCTCCCGGATTGTCTCGAGCACGATGTTTTTATCCGTAAGCGGCAGTGCGTCGAAGACGAATTTTTCAAATTTGAATCCTTCAATCTCGGCGGGTGCCGTTGCCGTGCGGGTCGTTATTTTTTTTCGCGCGACGTGGAAGGGCAGGGAGACCGCTGAACCGCCGGTTATTTTTTCGAGGAAGCCGACGCCGAACAGGTGGATGGCGATGCTTCCCATGCAGAAACGGAGGGCTCCGCTGGCGTCGCGCATGTTCTGCAATTGTTCGGGAAGGTCCGAATATTCAACCACGCCGACGGTCCCGTTGTCGAAACGTACGAAAACACCGATCTTTTCATCCGGATAGGCTTTCATAAGCCCCTTGCTCGAGATGTCAGCGCCACCCTGTGCGTGGAAGCCGATGAAGACAGGGTCGATGATGGAAATGAGCGGGTTGTCCACCTGGAAATATGAAATGATCTCAATACCGCGTTCACGCATCGCCGCGAGCGTTCCCGATTCTGAGAGGGCGCCGAGGCTTCCGCCGTGACCGTCGGGATTTTTGAATATGGCCGATGGCGACTCAAGAATCAGCCTGCCTCCGGTGTCGAGGGACGGGATCATCCCCTGGGGGAATATGTGCACGTCTTTTTCGTCGAGACCGAAGTGCCGGTGAGCGGCGAGGTAGCGCACCGTGTCTTCGTGGTTGGCCTGCGAGGTCATGATGAGCCAGGGGATGGAGGCGCCGTATTTTTTCGAGCTGCTGAGGATTTTTTCAGCGTGGATCTGGAATAGGGATTTACCTGAAACGGGTCCCACCCTGAAGAGTCCCTTGGGGCCGTCGAAGCCCAGGCGGGACCCCTGTCCGCCAGCGACCACGAAGGCCGCGACCGCGCCTTTCCGAACGAGCGCGATACCGTCCTCGCGCGCGGCGTCAAAGCGGCGGATCTCTTCGTTGCCGGAAGGGACGGGGATATAGGGCGCGGGTTCGAAGCCCATCACCGCATGAGTGCTCTCGCTGGCCTGGCGGTAGAGGCGTGAGAGAAGGTCGAAGTCGATGGATGCCGCATCGTCCAGCAGGGCCTTTTTTTCATTGTCCGAGAGCTGTTCCCAGAAGATGAAGATGTGCTCCTGTCCGTGGTCGTACATGCGTTGAATAATGTCGTTTCGGTCCGGGTATGAAATCATTGCATGTCCTCGTGGGAAACGTGATGATAGACTAATCCGCGCCATTTTTGCGCGGATGTCAAATAAGTTTTCTCGTCCGTATAGTCGCCCGACGGCCCGGCTAAGAAGGGCTTGCAATCGGTGGATGACCGGGATAGCATCGGCCCGGGTGATGGAAATGAGTACTACCACGGGGCGTATACGATGAAAAATGTGCGGGAGGATATACGGCAGATATATACCGCCGCGATCGAAGCCGTCAATCCGCGAAAAGCGGTACTCGATCATCTGCGGGTAAATGGCGGAAATCTGAGTGTCTATTCGAATGCGAAGGTGGTGCGTGAGTTCAATCTATCAAGTTTCCGCCGAATATATGTGCTGGGAGCGGGTAAAGCGACCGCACTGATGGCGCAGGCGGTTGAAGAACTGCTCGGAGACAGGATCGCCGCGGGCTGCATATCGGTAAAGTACGGATATACTACACCCCTTGCGCGCCTGCAGGCCGTCGAGGCCGCACACCCGGTACCGGATGAGAACGGCAGGGAGGCCGCGGAGCGGATACTGAAAATGGCCGCCGATGCGGGGACGGACGATCTTGTCATCTCGCTCATTTCGGGGGGCGGCTCGGCGCTACTGCCGCTACCGGCACCGCCGGTCACGCTCGAGGAAAAACGGGCCACTACAGGTCTTCTATTAAAGAGCGGAGCGTCGATTCATGAGATGAACGCCGTTCGTAAGCACCTGTCCCTTATTAAAGGGGGAAACCTCGCGCGCGCCGCGCATCCGGCGACCGTCATCAACCTCATGATTTCGGATGTCGTGGGGGACGATCGCGATGTTATCGCCTCGGGGCCGTTCGTTCCCGATGCATCCACCTTTGCCGATGCGCTTGCCATACTCGAGCGCTATGGTATCGACGGTTCGGTGCCTGAATCCGTGCGCACGCGCATCCGCGACGGTGTCGATGGACTGCTGCCGGAGAACCCAAAAGCCGATGAGGATTGCTTCGGCGGGGTGACCGGTGTCATTATCGCGTCGAACATCCTCGCTCTCCATGCGGCGCAACGGAAGGCCGTATCCCTGGGTTATGCAACCGTGATCCTTTCCTCGCTCATCGAGGGTGATACGCAACAGGCGGCTCGTTTTCATGCGGCGATAGCCCGGGAGGCGCTCGCCTCGGGTAACCCGGCGAAACCCCGGGCCTGCATCATAAGCGGCGGTGAGACAACGGTCGAGGTGCGCGGGGAAGGGCTCGGCGGGCGCAATATGGAGTTCGCGCTGCATTCCGCAATCTCGCTGGCGGGGACGCGGGGTATCTGCGCGGCCAGCGTGGGCACCGATGGCACCGATGGCCCGACCGACGCGGCCGGCGCTTTCGCCGACGGCACCACGGTCGCCCGCGCCCGCGCCGCCGGCATGAATATCGGATCGTATGCGGAAAACAATGATTCGTATACTTTTTTCAAGAACCTGGGAGATCTTATAATAACCGGCCCGACCAACACCAATGTGATGGATGTTCGGATACTGATTGTACGGGACGACGGATAATTGAAAAGCGGATTGCCGGCCAAAGACACTACCCGACATAATGCACGATGCGGTTTTAAAATAAAAATAAAAATTTTAAAAAAAAAGTTGCTTATAATTAAATTGTCCGATATTCTATGCAGTGCTTGTAAAAGGCGGCTATCCGCCACCCCAGCGACACGCCCTGACGGGTCGGCGGAATTAATCGGGGGAACCGCTGCAGGCGAAACAGGCGGCGCGGGCATGGAAGTCCGCGGTATCATGAATAAAAGCAGATCAAAAGGAGTGGTGCTATGAAATTGAGAGATGGCGTAAAATGGTTCGTTTTCGTCCTTGCCGTTTGCGTGCTGTCGACGGGCATATCGGCGCAGGAAAAGAAATCGGACGAGGCCAAAAAGGATCCGCGGACGGAATACTCCGAAGCCGAACGCCCCGAGGAAAACTACCTGGCGCGCTTCCAGGCCATTGAAGTATCTGAGAAGCTTATAAAGGAAAACCTGGAAAAGATTTACGTGCTAAAGGTAATAGCATCCAATTTCAAGGACCAGGGATGGGAAGGCGATTATCAGAAGATTTACGACCAGTATAAAAGAGGGGTCGGCTTCTTTTACAAGCGCGATGTGATCTATTCAAGGGTTGAGCTGGAGAACAACAGGAAGGCCATAAATGACCTCTTTAAAAAGATCAGCGAGCACTACAAGGATTACACGCAGACGCTCCTGTTCCAGTGCGCCGACACCATCCTTAACCTTTCGCTCGATGAGCGCAGCCAGTCAGATCCCAATAAGGGCAAAGTGGTCTTCCAGAATATGATGCGCCTCAGGATCGCCTATGGCCAGCTTGACGACGCGCAGAACACCTATACCGACGGGATCTACAGGAGTTCGATTCTTCATTACCGTGTGGCCAAGGCCTATGGTATCAGGATCATGGAAGAGCTGGATCCGACAAATTCGAAGGGCAAGTTCGAGCTTCACAAAGCCGACAACATTAACAGGGTGCTTAATCCCGAGAAGGCGAAGGCCGAGCCTGCGGCGAAATAAGCACAGGTTTATATGCTCGATTTGCGAAAAGGGGAAGCTTCTTCCCCTTTTTTATTGATAGTGAAACCATGAATGGCATCTGGCCGATGATCTATCCTCCCAGTTTCCGCACAATACGGGCCGCCGCCGCGGTCCTGGCATTGTGCGCCTTTCTTTTTGTTCCGCAATCGATCGTTCGCAGGGAGTTTCCTGCGTACCGCGTCGTGCTTGACCCGGGCCATGGGGGGATTTCTCTGCCGGATCGGTCCCGTCATGGCGACCGGTACGACGCGCTGTCAGGGACCTATCTGCAGCCGTTCAAGGAGGGTGCTGCATGGGGTGCCATCGAGGAGCACGCGGTAGTGTACGAAATCGCCAGGAAGGCGGCGGGCATCATCGCGATGTGCGGCGAAGGAGGCGATTTCAATCGGTTCAGTCGCCTGCTCGAACGGTACTCGGCGGTACCGCCCCGCCGGGTTTTCGTTGATGTCTCGCTCAGCCGCGGGGATTCGCGCGACAGGGGGGAGATCAGCGGCCGTATGGACCCCAATGGCGAATTCAGACTCTTCGACTATCCGGGGCCCGACGGGAAGATGCGTCCGGGAAGAATTTCACGCATCAACGCAATGCGACCTCATCTCGTGGTGTGCCTGCACGTCGCCCGCAGCGGATCGCCCTATTTCCGGGGGATGAATCCCGTCATCGCGCCTCCCTTCGGGTTCATGTACAAGGGGCTCAAGGTGCTGCGAGGTGAAAAATCGGACAGAAGATTTTTCCTTTCGAGCCCGTACGCAGAATGGTTCGACGAGTCGAATGAGCGCACGGGATACGAGTGGTTTCTTAACGACTCGATGCTTTACTTCAGCGGTTTTCCGCTCGATGCCCGGAGAAAAGTCGATATGGCGGGATTCAAGGGCTACCGCCACAATATGGTCGACTGGCCATATCGGGATTCTCCCGGCTGGGCGGTCGTCGCACGAAGCCATCCCGATTATACGCCGTACGCCGCTTCTCCTGGAACGATCAGCCTGACGGGCAGATACTGGGATCGTGAGAGGTCCGAATTCGAGCGGTTTCGCCGCGACGGAGGAGAGGAGGGTTACGGGGGGGATAATCACTATGCGTCCGCTGAAATCATCCGTTATATCCTCATGGCACTCAGGCTGAACAACGTGGTTCACCCCGATCAGCGGCTATCCAAACCGTACGTTTCCGTATGGCATATGCCCCTGTTTCTCAACGCGGTTACGGCATTCATGGAACTGGGGTATTTTAACCGGCCTCAGTTTCGCTACATTCTAACCGCGCGCCAGGATGAAATCGCCGAAGGCATCGCGGTCGGCGTGTATTCGCTGCTTGCCGGCATGGAACCGCGCGACGGAGGCGGTGCGCGCACCCCCAGGGGAAAAAGGGTTGACCTTGGGAAATACAGCGGTTCAAATGAGAAAAGCTATTTCGACGCGGCCGCCTTCCCCGGCCGTTAGTATGATGCGGCAATTTGCCCGTCCGGTGATAATGAGTCAGCAATGAAAAGCGCAATCAGGTCAGTTATTGTCATTATAGGGGTCATGGTCTCTGGTCCCGGTCCCGCGCACCCGGCTGAAATGAGCCGCACATTTATCGAAGCGGCCAGAAAGGTGAAACCCTCGGTTGTGAATATCATCATCTATCGGACCTCGATTAGGGACGGCAGGCGGATATATGCTAAATCCGGGTTCGGCTCGGGGACCATCATCTCCCGCGAGGGGTACGTGGTCACCAATTATCATGTGGTCCGAAAAGGCGATTATTACCAGATGGTGCTTTCGGATGGTTCGGAATATGAGCCCGAGCCTGTCTTCGCGGATGCCTATTATGTGGCCGATCCGAAAACCGATATCGCCATTTTAAAGATCGCGGCCGGAAAGGCACCGACGTTTACCCCCGCTGTTTTCGGCGATTCCGACCGGCTCGAAGAAGGGGAATGGGTGATCGCCGTCGGGACGCCCTACGGGCTCAGGCAGTCGTTTACGAGCGGGATCGTTTCGTCGACGGGCCGCAGCGACATAGGGTTCGCCGATATAGAGGATTTCATACAAACCGACGTACCCATCAATCCGGGCAATTCGGGTGGTCCACTGGTAAACCTTCAGGGAGAACTGGTGGGGATCAATACCGCCATCCGCACCGTTTCGGGCGGGTTTCAGGGAATCAGCTTCGCCATCCCGTCGAATATCGTGCGCAGGGTATCGGCCGAGCTCTTGCAATACGGGCGTATCCGGCGCGGATGGCTCGGGTTCCTGGCCAGGGAAAGGAGGTTGCCGGCGCGCGGAGAGAGGAATGTCGTCGAGGTGATGTCGGTCATCAAGGATTCGCCTGCCGAGGCGGCGGGCATACGGACGGGCGATATTGTCCGGGAAGTCGACGGAAAGCGCATAACTACCCTGGGGGAGCTCGTGGCGGCGGTCGGTAACAAGCCGATCGGTTCGACCGTCACGATCCGGGCGGCGCGCGAGGGTTACATCGGCGAGTACGCGCTCGTCATGAGGGAGAAGGCGGAGTTCAGGCGCTCCCAGCAAGAGGGACGAAGGCTCCTGGGCGTGTATGGAATAGAGCTCGACGACGATTCCCGGTCGGAGGGAGTCGTCATATCGGCGGTTTCACCGCTTGGTGAGGCCTATCGCCACGGATTGAAGAAAGGGGATTGCGTGCGTTCGGTCAACGGGCGCGTCGTTGGGAGCGTCGATGAATTTTTAAATGTCTTTCGCCGGGACTCTTCGCGCCTGGTTCGCCTCGAGGTTCTCAGGGATTCACGCCTGTACACGGTCGATTTTTCGGCGGATATGGAATGAGCGGCGGCGGACGATGCGTGTGATCCGGACTGCGGCGGCCGTCTGCGCCGTCCTTATCATCTCGTCGGGCCCCTATTCGGGCGATCTCCGGTCACAGGGGAACCCGCAGGTGCTGGCAGACGAATTTTACGCTCGGCTGCAGGCGGCCCCCGTTATACGAAGGGACTTCTTTCTCGACGCCCATCTTAATAAAATCCTGGTCGGCCGCGGCCGCGTCGTCGCGGTCGATACGGCCGGCAGATATAAAAGGCGATACAGGATCGTGCTCGCGGGCCTGGCGGCCTCCCCGAAGATTACGTTTTACGTGTACGCCGACGGTGATGACTACCGCACGCTCCTCGAGGCGGGCGACCTTTTCGAGTTCAAGGGCCAGTTTGTGGTCTACACGCCGTTAAATTCCCGCAGGGACGCGTATATTTTTGACATAGTCATGGAAGAGGGGGCCGTGCGCGTAGAGGAAGGGGAATAGGGTGATTTATTCCCGATAGATAGAGAAAACGTATTCGAGTATCCGGTTCCGTTCGCGGTCGTTCATGCCGGTATACTCTATGCCGTAACGGTTCACCGTTCCGGATTCGGCCGACGTTATCCTGGCGGTGAATTCGATATCATCCCCGCCGAAGACAAGGTGGCCGCGAACAAGGCCGTCAGGTGGTATCTCGTGGTCCGTTTCGAATACCGCCTCCCGGTCGCTCAGGATGATGATCCTGCCGTCCAGGTACTGGATTTCCTCGGTGTAAAAGCTTTTGTCACTTCGCGCGACGGCAATCGTGAAAAATCGGAAAGGCAGCGAAACCTCGGCCATGAGGCACTTGCGCTCGTTGGCGCTGACAATATCAGCGGTGTGGATGAACGCAATGAAGTTGGCGGGTTCGGCACGTTCATCCGGACCGCCGGCCGTGGATGGACCGGCCGGGACCGTGATCTTCCCTCCCACCTCCATGGTGAACTCGAATGAAATGGAATTCTGGGTCCACAAATAACCCTGAAGTACCGTTTTCGTCCGGATCCTCTCAAAAAAATCGGCGGGAGCGTCGGTAACGTAAAAATGGCGCGTGACCCCGGCGACGATGAGCCGGGCATATCCGTACCCCTTGAGATAGGCGCGGAGCACCGCATCTTCCCTGAGGTCCATCGTCGTTGACAGTTGTTTCATGTTTTAGTCCATTTCCGTGACGTGCCGGCGCATTTA
>JALOTJ010000170.1 GCA_025457965.1 Spirochaetota bacterium
CAAGGACGAAAAGGACCGGCGGAACGTGCTGGTGTCGCTCGCCCCGGCCGGCGAGATGCTGATGCAGGCCTCCGACGACCATTCTTACTATACCCTCCTTAAGGGCCTCGACCAGTTCTCGGACGAGGAGATCATGGTGATCTACAAGGCGGCCGGAAACCTGAGCCGCCTGCTCGGGGTGCGCCCCGGCCCCCGGGAGTAGCCGATGCCGTTACCGGACTCCCGCAGAATTTTTGCAATATTACTTGTATTAATGCAAATATTATTTGACATCTTAGCCAATCCCTGGAAGACTCAACTATAATTACGAAAGCACATTGTGTGCGCCTTGCGGGAAGTTTCGATACGCGCTTTCCTGTTCTCCATGCCATGGCCCTTTGTTCACCGTTAATACGGGCGGACGATGCCGCTTTTTAATAAACGCACCCAACGCAGGACTAAGGAGAACGCAATGAGAACCATTTACTTCGAAGTCAGCATCCCGAAGATTCTTCTCACCAAGCTCCTGGCGCCCGTGTTTTCAGGGGTGTATTTCTCGCCGCTTTCGCCCGTCCGCTACGACAAACTGCCCGACCAGCCGCTCCCCGGCGAGAACTGGGTGCGCGTAAAGAACAGGCTTGCGGGAATCTGCGGCGCTGACATGGCGCTGTTCTTCGTCCACGCGCATCCGAAGATCACCCTCGCCGCCCTGCCGGGCGTGCCTCGCGCCTTTATGGGGCACGAGCTGGTGGGTGAGGTCGTCGAGACCGGCCGCGGTGTAAAAGACCTTAAGCCCGGCCAGCGGGTCGTATTGCAGAAATATCTTCCCTGCTGTTCGATGAAAGAGATACACCCTCCCTGTCCGCACTGCCGCGAGGGGAACTATACGCTCTGCGAGAACTTCTCCGAGGGAGCGGCCCTGCCGGCCAACACCGGCGCCGGTTTCGGGGACCACTTCCTCGCGCACCGCTCGCAGCTCATCCGCGTGCCCGATTCCATCTCCGACGGCGCGGCAGTCATGCTCGAGCCGGCGTCGGTCTCGCTGCATGCCGTGCTGAAGAGTCCCCCGTCGCGCGGAGACAGGGTGCTGGTAATCGGCGCGGGGGTGATAGGGCAGAACGTCATCCAGTTCGCCCGCGCCTTCCAGCCGAACTGCGCCATCCACGTGCTCGAGAAAGTGCCGTTCAAGAAGGAGCTCGCGCTCTCCATGGGCGCGGACCTCGTCCTGGAGGGCGACCCCTACGAGGCCGTCGCGCGCACTACCGGCGGGCACCTCTACCGTGCCCCGCTGGGCAACAGCACCATCGTCGGCGGCTACGACCGCGTGTTCGATTGCGTGGGCTATTCCGCGACGATACACGACGGCCTGCGCTGGCTGAAGGCCGGCGGCGACTACGTGCTCATAGGCAACAGCCTGGCCCCTGTCAGCTTCGACCTGACGCCGGTCTGGCAGCAGGAGCTTCGCATGATCGGCGTGAATGCGCACGGAAGCGAGACCATCGGCGGAAAAAAGATGAGCTCGTTCGAGGCGGTGATGGATCTGTATGCGCGTAAAAAGATACGGCTGGAGGAGTTCATCACGCACCGCTTCCCCATTAAAGAGTACAAACGGGCATTCAGGACGATCCGCGGCGGCAGGGAGAAGATCGTAAAAGCAGTTTTCGAGATGGATTGATACCGCGGGTTTCCCGCGCTATACACCGGCATTTGGAGGACGCCATGCCCCTCACCGACAAAGAGACGAAAGAGCTTTCACAGCACGCCAGGCAGCTCCGCAAGGACATCCTCGACGTGACCTTCTGGGCCGGCGGCGCGCATGTCGGCGGCTCGCTCAGCATGGTCGAGATACTGGTACTGCTCTATTACAAATACCTGAACATCGATCCGAAAAATCCATCCATGGCGGACCGCGACCGCTTCGTGCTCAGCAAGGGGCATGCCGGGGCCGGACTCGCGCCGCTTCTGGCGCGCAGGGGCTATTTCGATTTCGAGCTCATCAAGAGCTTCAACAAGTTCAAGTCGCCCTTCGGCATGCACCTGGACAGGCACAAGGTGACCGGGCTCGACGCGTCAACGGGCTCGCTGGGGCACGGGCTTCCGATGGCGGTGGGCCTCGCGCTCGGCGCGCGCCGGCAGGGCGGTGCCTGGCGCACCTGGTGCCTGCTGGGCGACGGCGAGTGCAACGAGGGCTCCGTATGGGAGGCCGCGATGGCCGCGGCGCACTATAAGGTGACGAACCTCGTGACCATGATCGACCGCAACCGCTTCATGGTTGACGGCGGAACCGAAGAGGTCATGGCCCTTGAGCCCTTCGCCGACAAGTGGCGGTCGTTCGGCTTCTCCGTAAAGGAGGTGGACGGGCATTCGTTCGTGGAGCTCTCAGCGGCCTTCGACGCGGCGATCGCGGAAAGTTCGGCGCCCACGGTAATCATCGCCCACACGGTCAAGGGTAAGGGGGTGGACTTCATGGAGAACGACGTCCGCTGGCACTACGGCGGGCTGGACTCGGACATGCTTGAGAAGGCGAAACGGCGAATCGACGCCTGAGTGAACGATCGAACGCGAAACTACCCGCACCATGCGGGGTGACGACGGAGGACGGCAATGGCGGAAGGCCTTACCTGGAACGTATACGACGCGAACACCATGACCCAGGCCGACATATACGGCGAGGTGCTGTGCAAACTGGGCGAAACGAACGAACGCATCGTCGGGCTCTCGGCCGACCTTGCCAGGTCGACGAAGATCGGCGCGTTCGCGGCGAAGTATCCCGAACGCTTCTTCAACGCGGGGATCGCCGAGCAGAACATGTTCGG
>JALOTJ010000171.1 GCA_025457965.1 Spirochaetota bacterium
AATGGCGCGATCCCGCCGGAAAACTCCGGTTATGTTTGCGCGGGAACGCGCCGAACGCAAGAGGATTTCGCGCCGGTCGCAGGAAATTTTAAGCCGCCGTTAACGACCGGTTTAACCGGCGTCAAGGAGCAAGATGATGCTGATCTGGTTTTCGCGGTAATTATCAGCCCATTCCAGGTATTGGCGCACGATTTGGGCGGGATCGTCCCTGCAGATAACCTCAAGACTGGTGCAGATCATGTCGAGCGGAAGATTGTTCAGGATAGCGGTGAGCTCCTTCGATAAGTACAGGCTGCATGGTCACATGACCCTCACTCTGTACCAGAGTAGCGTCTTCCTCATTCCGATGGGTTCACCTCCCGGCATTCTTCGGTCTTCAGCACCCGGTCGATCGTCGTTTCATGTATGATGGCCTGGGACTGGTCCACTATAAATGTCCATTTTTAATTTATTGCACATCCGGTCGAGCACCGGTTTAAGCTCAAAAACATCTTCTGATATCGCCGAGGTTCATGAAGAACGACACGATCTCACTCAGGCGAATGTCGCCGGGATGCCGGGCCAGGAGGAAACCCCCGTTTTTACCGCGCACCGAATGCAATAGCCCCCCCTCCGCCGTTCAGGGAATCATTCATTATGTGCTTGCCGAATGCCACGGCATGGAACATGATCGGCGCCATGGATAAAATCGCACCACGGTCCGTCCTAGTGCCGCTCGACTGGCGCGCACCGTACGACCACTGGGGACTCTTCCCCTCGGGGCATGGAACGAAGGGACCTCGCCGTCGCTTCAAGGCGCTCACCGTGCGCAAGGGCAATTGTGCTTTCACGCGCGACGTCCCGCGCGGGATGATCGAGTTTATCTATCGCGCGGTCATCAGGCTGGGATTGCGTGAGCGCAGGCTCGCATTTACACGGGGCATGGTACGGAAAGGAGCGTTCAGCCTCACCAGGGCTGTCGCCGTGCGGGAGCTCGGATGGGGGGCGGGAAGTGCGGTTGTTATCCCGAGGGCGCTTCGATTCGGTGAGCACATACAGCTGTTCGTCGACGGCGAACCCGCGATTCTGCGGGTAATGGATCTGGTCGTACTGAACGCCCTGCTGCGGCTGGCGCGCCCGTGCGATCGGCCCGACTGGCATGCCATCATGGCCGCGGCGATCATCGCGCGGGGATGGAAGTCACTGGAACGCGCTGACATTCCTCGCGTCATGCCCGGAGATGTCGCCGACACGAGAAATCCGCGGAAACGCGGGCCCGTAAAATAAGATTGCAAAAATAATCCGGCTGACACTTTTTACAGCCTGTTTATCCGCGAGGCACGATACGATGCTGCATCCACATGCCGGCGAATTATTCGCCCTCCTGACCGCCCTGTGCTGGACCGTGGCCGCCATGTCGTTCGAAGCGGCCGGTAAGCGCGTTGGATCGCTCGCGGTTAACTTCATCCGCCTCGTCCTCGCCCTGCTCTTCCATGCGATTTTTTCGCTCTTGATGCGGGGCTCGCTCTTTCCGCTCGACGCACCCGCGCACGCATGGCTCTGGCTTTCGCTTTCCGGACTGGTGGGCTTCACCATAGGCGACCTGCTCCTGTTTCGGGCGCTCGTGGTCGTCGGTGCGCGCGTGTCGATGCTGATGATGGCGCTGGTGCCGCCCATAACCGCGTTGATCGGGTGGGTGGCGCTTGGTGAGACGCTCTCGGGGCGCAGCATGGCCGGAATGGCAATTACGGTAGCGGGGATCATCCTCGTTGTACTTAAAAGGGAGAATGGAAGCCGGCGCTTCGCGCTGACGCACTCCATTACCGGGATACTGCTCGCCTTCGGAGGGGCGCTGGGACAGGCGGGGGGGCTTATTCTCAGCAAATACGGCATGTCCGACTACGACCCGTTCGCATCGACGCAAATAAGGGTAATCGCCGGCACGATCGGTTTCGCCGCGCTCTTCAGCATCATGGGCTTCTGGCCGCGCGTCGCGGCCGGGCTTAAAAACCCTCCGGCGCTATCGCGCATAACGCTCGGCGCCTTTTTCGGCCCCTTTCTCGGGGTTTCGTTTTCACTTTTCGCCGTTCAGCGCACGGCCACGGGAATCGCCTCGACCATCATGGGGCTCGTCCCCGTGCTTATCATCGCGCCGGCTATTTTCATCTTCCACGAGAAAATCACCGCCCGGGAAATTGCCGGTTCGGCCCTGGCCGTTACGGGAGTAGCCCTTTTTTTCAGCTGAGCCCCTCCACGAGGGCGATTACTCCGGATCAATATATTCCATGACCGTCGCCTCGTACGGGGCAAGCCCCACGTCGAGCTCTGAATACTCGATCGCAACGGACTTGTGCGTCGAGAGCGCCACGCGCCAGGCGCCGTCGAGGGCGGGCCTTATCCGGCGCGGCGAAGCGGAAAAATTCAGCGCAACGAGCATTTTATCCCGGCCATGAGTTCGCGTATAACAGAGTACGCCGTTCTTCGCGTCGCCGGCGCTCTCCCAGCTTCCGCGATTCAGCGCGGGACGGGAGCGCCGGAGCGCGATGAGCTTTCGGTAGAACTCGAGCACCGAGCCGCCGTCGCCCGACTGCAGATCCACGTTGATCCTGCGGTAATCCTCGTTAACGCGGAGCCAGGGCCTGCCGCTCGAGAAACCCGCATTCGGCTCCGCCGACCACTGCATGGGCGTACGCTCTGGATCGCGCCCCGGGTGGAACGGCCAGTAGCGCTTTCCGACCGGGTCCTGGAGTTCGGCGCGGGGAATTTTGCCGTTGCTCATACCGATCTCCTCACCG
>JALOTJ010000028.1 GCA_025457965.1 Spirochaetota bacterium
TTTCCCTTTTTTCAGCAGCCACATACTGACGGTAATAAGCGTAAGTGCCGCCAGAAGCTGGTTCGCCGAACCGAAGAGCACCCAGAGCTGCTTGAACGCGTTGAAATAGGCAAGGATGAACATGAGCGCCACACAAAGGAATGAGTTGAAAACGTAGGTGCCGAGCAGCTTCGGCACCTTTTTAAACAGCATGCGCCAGAGCTCCTCGAGCAGGTAACGGTTCAGCCGAACCGCCGTGTCGAGCGTGGTGACAACGAAACCCTCCACCATGAGTATGCCGAAAACGGAACCGTAGATGATCGGCAGGCCGAAGGACCCGTTGAGCAATCCGCCCATGCCGAGCGCGAAGGCGAGGATCGGATTGGATTTGACTGCCGGGTCCGCGGGGAAGACGATCGATTCGAGTGTGTCGAATTGAAGGCCGGTACCGACCGCGATGACCACGCCGATCGCGAGCAGGGCCTCGAGGACCATCCCGCCGTATCCCACCACGCGGGCGTCGGGCTTTTCATTCGATATCTGTTTCGCCGTCGTTCCGCCGGCTACAAGCGCATGAAAGCCGCTGATGGCACCGCAGGCGATCGTAATGAAAAGGATCGGCCAGATGTATCCCAGGTGCTGGTTCCCGATGGAGATGTTTGTGAGCGGGGCGTTCATGGTGGTCCCCCCGGCTCCCAGCACAATCGTACCGGCTATCATCGCCGCCACCCCGCCGTAGAGCAGGAAGGAGTTGGTGAAGTCGCGCGGCTGGAGGATGAGCCAGACCGGCACGCCGGCGGCGATGAGCGTATAAATTGAAAGGATGATCATCCAGATTGTCGAGTCGATCCTGATCGGATAAGTAAGTCCTATTTCTATCGAAACCGCGCAGACTATGAGTGCGAGCGCGGAAACGACCAGAGTATTGGCTTTTTTCTTGTAGAGTAAAAAACCGATTATCGGCGCGCAGCAGGTGATGATGATGACCGAGGTCGAGGCGATCCCCCCGACGACCGCATAGGTTATTCCGTTTTCAACGATCGTTTGCACCTGGGTTGTGGCGACGCCGAAGTGTTCGAGCGGATATTTAGATGACAGGGCCGTTGTGGTGAGGGTGAGAAAAACCGAGGTGACCATGAGCAGCATAATGACGGTGAAACTGATGAAGAGCAGAAAGCCGGTTCTGCCGAAGGTTTTTTCGGCGATTTCGGCGATGGACCGGCCCTTCTCCCTCATCGATGCGAGGAGCGCGGTGAAGTCATGTACCGCCCCGATGAAGACCGTACCGATGACGATCCAGAGCCATACCGGTAAAAAACCGAAGATCAGCGCGACTGTCGGTCCGATGATCGGCCCTCCCCCGGCAATGGAGGCAAAATGATGGCCGAAGATAACGAAGCGTCGCGTGGGAACGTAGTCGACGCCGTCGTTAATCTCGACGGCGGGAGTGACGTGGCTGCCGTCGACGTCGAACAGTTTTTCAATGTACGGGGCATAGAAGCGATAACCGAGGTACAGGAGTGCGGCTGAAACGATCAGAATCACCAGAATATTCATGGCATGCCTCCCGGCGCAGTATCGAACGACCGGACGTCGCAAGAATGGTGCTCGTTCCACCGTTCGTCAAGAATAATTGAAACGGTAAAAGTGTTGACATGCATTTTAACTTTCTGAATATAATTCATTAAATGAATGATATTCTGCTTATGCAATGACGGGAGGATCTATGGCTGTGCCTATTGGAATGCTTTTATTCTATCTTCTTTTTCCCGTGGTCGCTATCCAACTCTGCAGGCGGTTTTCTTCCATCGATAAACTGGGCGCTGTGGTTGTTTGCTACATCGCCGGGATCATCGTCGGGAATATCGGCGTAATCCCGGCAGATTTCGGGAAAGTGCAGCAGCCGCTCATGCTGGTGAACATCTCGCTCGCCCTGCCGCTCATGTTCTTCTCTCTCGACGTGCGTCGATGGACCCGGCTGGCGGGAAAATCCCTGCTCTCATACATGCTTCAGGTCATTGCAATTATCATTGTTACCGTGGCGGGATACTTCATTTTCTCCGGAATTATCGGACCGGAAACCTGGAAGGTTGCCGGGATGTTCATCGGCGTCTATACGGGCGGTACGGTGAACCTGGGGGCGATTGCGACCGCCCTTCAGACCGACCAGACTCTGTACATTGCCGCACACACTTCTGACATTCTAGTTTCGTCCGTATATCTGCTTTTCCTTATGACGATAGGACAGCGAATTTTTCTCAAATTTCTTCCGGCTTTTAAAAAGGCCGATAACGCAGGAGAGGACGTTTCTTTTTCTTTTAATTCGTACGAGGGGATTTTCTCTCGAACTGTTTTCCCTCCACTCCTTGGTGCATTCGGCATTGCGCTGGCAATCTTTATCGCCGGCGGCGCGTCGTTCCTGCTATTGAACGAGGATACCGCCTTCGTTGTCGCGATACTTATTATCTGTACGCTGGGAATCGTCTTTTCCTTTATACCGGCAGTGCGAAACATCAAAATGACCTACCAGGCGGGCAATTATTTTATATTAATTTTCAGTCTTGTCGTGAGTTCAATGGCCGATATGAGCAAACTGGTTACGACGGCGCCGGTCATGCTCGGTTACGTCACCTTTACAATACTTGTCTGCCTTTTGCTGCATGTTTCGTTTGCAAGGATCTTTAAAATCGACGCCGATACGGTTATCATCACCTCGGTTGCGGGAATATGCTCTCCCCCGCTCGTTCCGATGGTGGCGTCGGCGCTTAAAAACCGCGAGGTTGTGATCACGGGGGTGGTTACCGGCATAATCGGCTGGGTTATCGGCACCTATCTCGGTATCGCGGTCGCGTATATTCTGCGTGGCGTGACGCTGTAATAGATCGGGACCGGGCCTTGCGCCCGTGGAACCGCCGCCGGTGGCGGGCGCATGGGCTGGATATTTGTTAAGAAATCATAAATAATTGACCCTGCTGGTGAAAAATATTTGCGCCCGGCGGGGAGAGGGCTGTACCGTGCATGTTGTCGCTCCATTGAAAACAATGCAGAGGTTCCCGTGTTTGAGATTCAATCGCTGGTCAATTTTTACGAGCTGTACGGCTATATCGCCGTATTCGGCGTGCTTATCCTGTGCGGTTTCGGCCTGCCCGTCCCCGAGGACATTTCGCTTGTGGCGGGAGGCATCATTTCCGGGCTGGGATACACCGATGTGCATCTTATGACCGCCATCGCGATGGCGGGTGTGCTTATAGGGGACAGCACCGTGTACAATCTTGGCAGGATATTCGGCGAGCGCTTTCTTCGTCTGAAATTCGTCGCGCGGATACTCACGCCCGAGCGTTATGCGGTGGTCAAGCGGCGATTCGACCGCCACGGTAGATGGGTCATCTTCGCGGCCCGGTTCATGCCGGGGCTGCGAACGCCAATCTTCGCGACGGCGGGGATTACCCGCTTCGTAAGCTTTCCCCAGTTTATCGCGATCGACGGCTTCGCCGCGCTCATCAGCGTTCCCTTCTGGGTGTACCTGGGCTACTTCGGCGCTCACGAACGGGACGTGCTCGTCCGATGGATCACCCGGAGCCAGTTCGGGGCGCTCGCGCTGGTGCTTGTCGTGGTCGCGGCGGTCCTGATAAGCGCGTACGTGCGGCGGCGTATTAAAGCGACGGCGGGGCTGAACGGCAATGGTAATAACGGTGCCGCCGATCAGCCGGTTGATAAGTAAGCGGCAATACGGAGGGTCTTACCAGCGGTTGTAGTGGACGCGTGAGGTGTCGTAACGGCCCGCGGGAGGCTTCTCCTCGGCCGGACGGCCAACGGGAATGAGCGAGAAGGGGATGATGTGGTCCGGCAGGCCAAGCAGGCCTTTCAGCCCTTGTACGCGGTCTTCGCGCGGATATACCCCGAGCCATACCGCGCCCAGTCCGAGGGCGGTCACTGCAACGAGCATGTTTTCCGTGGCCGCGGCGCAGTCCTGTACCCAGTATCCCTGGTGCTTTTCGACCGAGATGTCGCCGCACACCAGGATCGCTATCGGCGCTTCGCGAATCATCGATGAATGAGGATGATGCTCAGGTACCGCGTCGAGAACGTTGCGGTCGTCCAGAACGATGAAATGCCATGGCTGCTGGTTGCCGGCGGAAGGAGCGGCCATGCCGGCCTCGAGAACCATCTGAATAAGCTCGGATCCGATCTTTTCCCCGGTATATCGACGAATGCTTCGTCGCGAAAGTATCGACTTGAAGGTTTCCATCATTTTACCCCGCCAGCTGCGTTCATGCAGGTTATCAGTATATCAAAGGTGCTGTCGTGCGCAAGCACTATACCCGGTCATGATGGATGGAGCCGGTGAATCCGGAATCGCCTGAATTGTGCCGGTGTTCCCTGTTTTGGGCCCGCCAATGGTCCGGGTATGGCATAAAAATACGCGAAGCGCCGGCGGCAATATGTCGAAAAGAATAGGAAGCGGGCTCATTTCAACCGGAAGGCATGCAATGCATCAACGTTCGCGCATCAGCACATTCCATGCGGCGCTTCTGGCGTTGCTAGGAACCGTCGCGCTTTCGGGATGGATTTCCTTTCCGGGTAAGGCCTCGCTGGAGACGCTGGTCCAGCCGCTTAAACACCGTTGCCATGGAACCATCGTCCTTTACAGGGCCCGAATCGCACAGTACCACGCTCTCTTCATGGGAAAAGTGAAAACCGGATCGTATGGAAGAGCGATGAGTGAGGGCGATGTCCCGGTATTTACTGAAACCCGCGATGCCGAGGGGAAGATTAAACTGGAGGAGCCTGTTACGGCAGAATCGGCATACAGGCCCGGATCGGAGATGCCGCCGCCCGAAAGTCCGCTGGTAAAAAGGAAACCGCCGACGGTTATTATAGAAACTGCTCGACAGACTCCGGACCCCGGCAAGCCCCGGCAGAAGCTGCCGGAGCGAAAAACGCATCCTGCGATTGTACGGAAACCGGTGCCAGCGCGGATGGAAGGATTGCCTCCCGTCAAGCCCATGGTATGGAAGCATGGTTCGCGGGACCGTCCGCGCGTCGCGCTCAGCTTCGATTCCGGGGAGACGAACGCGGGACGTGACGGTTGTAACCGTCTGATCGATCACCTGGTCGCGACCGGGACGCCCGCGACCTTTTTTCTTACGGGCCGTTTTGCGGAAAGCTATCCTGACTTGACGCGCAGACTGGGCAGTGTCCGTCATTTCGAACTGGGCAACCACTCGCACACACACCCCGATCTGACCGGGAGATCATCGGAATCGGTCGCGAACGAAATAATGCGGGCGCAGCGGGTGATTCATCGCCTGACGGGCAGACAGGGAAGGCTTTTCAGGCCTCCCTTCGGGAAGATTGATCCGGTCGTGAAACAGGTCGTGGCCATGAACGGGCTCCAGACCATATTGTGGGACGTTGCGGCCGATGACTATCGGAAGGATGTTACAGGCGAACAGGTGAAAAGGGCGGTGCTCGGCGGCGTGAGGAACGGATCCATCATACTGCTGCATATGCACGGAAACGGAAGCGCGTCATGCGATGCACTCCCCTCCATCATCTCCGGTTTGCGCAGCCGGGGCTTCGAACTGGTGATGGTTTCATCGCTTATCGGTGACAAGGCGCTGGAGTAAAGAAAAACGGGCACAATATCGGGTGCCCGTTGTATATAAAGAGAAAGTGGTCTATGGATCAGCAGGGTAGAGTTATTGCACAGCCGGAGGATATCGGGGATCACCTTCCTGAGACGGATAATGCCCGGTATTTCCAGGATTTACAATAATTCCAGTACCAATTCATTGCAGCCATTATGCTTATATATACAAATTAAATCAAATATTTTATTATATGTTGTAATTTATTTTATGGACCCGGATGAATAAGGACGAGCTGTTCAAGGATATCAACGAAGGGATCGCGGCGGAGCGTCAGCGCGCCTTTCGGGCGAATCTCCGCAAAAACCTGCCGTATATCAGGCATTTCGGCGGCCTAAAGCGCGTTGTGGGGCTTTTATCGGGCAGGCATGTCGTCGTTGTCGGAGCGGGACCCTCCCTCGGCGAGGGGCTCCGGGCGCTGAAAAAATATGGCGACAGACGCGAACTCGCCGTAATCGCCGCGGATATGGCCCTCCGGCCCCTGGTAAAACAGGGTATACGGCCCGCCTTTGTCATCTCATGCGAAGCCACCCCGACCGGTTTTTTCGACGGCATCGAGACCGCCTCGATGCATCTTCTGGCTTTCAGTTGCATGGCGCACAGCACGCTTCGGGCCTGGAGGGGCGATGTTTCTTTTTATAACTGGATGCTGCGCGGCGAGCTCTACGATGAGCTCTGGAGGGATGCGGGTGAGGATCTGGGATTCGTAGCCACCGGGAGTATAGTGACGACGCAGGCGGTGTCGCTCGCACTGGGGTGTCCCGTCGGCACTCTCGCCATGGCGGGGAATGATCTTGCCTTTTACCGCTCCTTCTATCTGCGGGGAACACTGCGCCACGCGCGCTATGTCGAGGCCTGTGACAGGTTCGCAGCACCGGAGACCCTGGAATTCGCCGCCATCCGACGCGCACGCGAATATGTGATCGACCGAAACGGCAGGGTTTATTTTACCAACGGTCAGTTTCTCGCGGCGAAGATGTGGCTTGAGGACTTATTGCCCCGGCAGAGCCTGCCGATAATTGATAGTAGCGAGCCAGGCTGTTCGGAAAGGGCGGTCCGGAAAGCCCGTCTCGAGGAGCACCTGAGACTTCTCGACAGAAGGCGGAGGAGATGAGATGATACGTGTGCACCGTTTAAACGGAGAGGAATTCATCCTGAATCCCAACCACATCGAGCTCGTCGAGGCGCGGCCCGATACGGTCATCACCCTTACCAACGAACACAAGTACGTTGTCGCCGATCCAATCGAAGATATTTTAAAAATGATACGAGATTACCACCGCTCGCTGTTTCTCAGGGATGGGGAATGACCACCGACGAATGCGTGGATTATGAAATAAATTCGCCCCGGACGGCTCGCATGCTTGAATAATTGGGCGTAAAAGCCGATAAACTAGAGAGGATGCGTCTCTCGGGAGTATGTGCAATCTGGACTCATAGCGGAGTGTCTGCATGGACATAGCAACCATTATAGGTCTTATAAGCGGTATTGTTTTCCTGATTCTCGGCATTATTTTTGCGAAGGGTAGCCTGCTCCTTTTCTGGGACCCGCCGTCGGTTATGATCACAATCGGCGGATCCATCGCCGCCATGCTTGTATCGTTCCCCCTGGCAAAATTCCTGAAAATTTGGGATTATGTCAAAATCGCCCTGGTTACCCAGAAGTATAATCCCGGCGAGCTCATCATCACCCTGGTGTCGTTCTCTGAAAAGGCGCGCCGCGAAGGGCTTCTGGCCCTGGAGGATGACCTCGACGAGCTCGACGACGAGTTTCTCCGCAAGGGGATCCAGCTGGTGGTGGACGGAACCGACCCGGAACTGGTGCGGCGCATCATGGAAACCGAGCTTGAAAACATGATGACGCGCCACGATAGCAACAAGCGGATGTTCGACGAATGGGGTTCATACGCCCCGGCCTTCGGTATGATCGGAACCCTGATGGGGCTTATCCTCATGCTCGTCAACCTCGAGGACAGGGCGATGATCGGCCCCTATATGGCAGTCGCCCTTATCACCACATTATACGGCGCTATTCTCGCGAACCTCGTACTGCTGCCAATTTCGACGAAACTCGATCTGCGCACCGGCGAAGAGGTGCTCCTGAAGTCGATCATGATCGAAGGAGTGCTCTCGATACAGTCCGGGGACAATCCACGGATCGTGAAGGACAAGCTGGTGTCCTTCCTGCCGCCTGCTGAGCGCGAGGCGATCTCGCAGGAGGTCGGCGAGTAATGGCGAAGAAGTTGAAAAAAGCCGAGCGCAAGAGCACGCCCGGCTGGATGGTCACCATGTCGGACATGAACACGCTCATGATGACCTTCTTCATCGTTATGATGGGCGACGTCACCACGGTGAGCCAGGAGGAGATGCAGATGACGATCACCTCCTTCCGCGGGGCGCTCGGGCTCATGGAGGGCGGGGCATCGATGTCCAAGGGGCGTCTCATGGAGCTTGGCCATAACATGATGGCGCTTCCCGCCACCGAACGGGCCAAACAGCTCTCCAGGGCGCTCAGGAAGGCCGAGGAGGTGTTCAAGCCCGAGATACAGTCCAAGCAGGTGAGGATCAGGGAGGATGAGCGCGGGCTGGTCATCACCCTTACCGGCGATTCGTATTTCGACACGGGAAGCGCGCGGCTGCGGGATGATATCAAGCCCGTGCTTCGCAAGGTCGGCGGAATAGTAAAAAGCATCAGCAATTTTGTGAGGATTGAGGGCCACACGGACGACAGGGCCATCCCGCCGGCGGGCGTGCGCCAGGGTTTCGAGACCAACTGGGAGCTTTCATCCGCCCGCAGCGTCAATGTGCTCAGGTATCTCACCGAGGAGGAAAAGCTCAATCCGCGCCAGATCTCCGCGGTGGCCTTCGGCCAGTATCGCCCGATAGACGACAACAACACGCCGGAAGGACGCGCGTACAACCGGCGCGTGGAAATCGTGATATTAAAGGAAAAGGCCCTGGAAGAGAGCAAGCACAGGGATATTCAGCGGCCGCTGCCCGACGAGGAATGGCGGTAGGATGCATGGAAGCCTGGAGACATAATTATAAATTAATTGACATTTTTGAATTAATATGGTATCGTGTCAACAAAATGCGCGAATTTATTCATGAAATTAATTGAGCCCCTCCTCCGCGCCGGGGAGGAAACGGGTCCGCGCGCCGACAGCGGAAGCAGCAAGGAGAGGATATGGGGGACGACGAAAGGGTAGGTGTCGACGAGATTGAAGAGGAGGAGGGTGGCCGATCGGAAGAGGCCTCCGCCGGTTCCCGGGCCGACGTTTCCAAGATCGTCAAGATCCTCCTTTACGTGGTGGGGGCGATACTGCTGGTCTTCCTGATGATCGGCATATCATACCTTGTGACGAAGTACGTGCAGGAAAAGAAGTACGAGAGGGAGCAGGACATCGTGGTGGCGCCGCCGCCGGCTCCGCTCGCGCACTTCGACCTGCCCGCGTTCTCGACGACGACCAAAGATCCGGAACCCCATTTCGCGAAGATGACGGTCTCGCTCGGCTACGAGAGCAATCCGGAAATGAATCAGGAGCTTGTGCAGCGGACGGTGCAGATCCAGCACATCATCAATATCATCCTTCGCTCCAAGTCGTATGAGGAGATGGACTCCGTCGAGGAGATCATCAATCTTTCGGAGGAGATAAAGGCGCATATCAATGTGATATTGATCGCCGGCAAGATTAAGGAAGTGTATTTTAAGGAGATAGTGGTCAATTGATGTCCCCGGATCTTTCAGGAGGAAACCATGGGTGACGGTTCGTTATCGCAGGATGAAATTGATGCCCTGTTGCAGGGGGCGGATGATATGCTTTCATCGCCCGGGGCCGGTCCGGCCGCGGACATGTCGATGGGAGGGGGCTCCCTCTCGCCCGTGGACCGCGATGCCCTGGCCGATGCGCTCAACCGTGCCATGGCCGTTGCGGCTCCGTCGCTTTCGGCCTATCTGGGGAAGAACGTCAAGATCTCCAATGCCACCGTCGAGCTGAAGGCGCCCGATGCGGTGCGCGCCGATTTCGGCCGGCAGTATGTCCAGGTGGCCATGGGCTATTCGGGGAGCCTGAACGGGAGGAACCTGATCCTGTTCAGTTCGAACGATGCCGGCGTGATCTCCTCGCTGATGATGGGCGATGAAACGGGAACGCCCCCGGCGGACCTCACCGAGGCGCATCAGAGCACCATTCAGGAGTTCGTCAGCCAGCTGCTTTCCTCGTCGGCCAACCATTTCGCCGACAGGATGGGGCGTCCGATCAACACAACCCCGCCGGCGCTTTCCGTTGCTGCCGGAGCGGCCGACCTGAGGCTGCCGCCCGGCGGAGAACTGGCGAAGATCACCTACAACATAAGTATTGAGGGAATACTAAACTCCAAGTTTTACCATATAATGGAAGCCTCGATGGCTTCTGAACTGGCGCGCGGCGGAGCGGCCGAAGCGGCACCGGGGCAGCAGTACGTTCCACAACAGCAGATGGGCATGGGCCAGCAGCAGATGCCGCAGGTCGGTATAAGCCCGGTCAAGTTTCCGCCGCTGGGCGAGGGGCTTCCCTCCGGCGTGAGTGGAAACATCGGGCTTCTGCTCGATGTTCCGATGACGCTGACCGTTGAGCTCGGCAGGACCCGCCAGCTGGTAAAGGACATCCTTGGCCTGGGAGAGGGCTCAATTATAGAGCTCGACAAGCTTGCCGGCGAGCCGGTGGACCTTCTGGTTAACGGAAAGCTCATCGCGAAGGGCGAGGTTGTGGTTATCGATGAAAACTTTGGTGTCCGTGTAACGGATATCGTCAGCCCGGCGGAGCGGCTGAACAAGATACAGTAGGACGGACCCGCGCGACGGCTCCCCGGTCTTCGGGGATATTGCGCGCGGCGGTGTTTGCGGGGAGAAATTACGGACAGTCAAGAGACATAATGAGACGAATCGGAAAAACAGGCATACCGGACAGGCCGCTGAGAGCGGTTACGGCCTTGGCGTGTCTTATTATTTTTTGCGCGGTGACTGGATTATGTCCCATCTATGGCGCAGGGGCCGCGCGCGAGCGCACCAGGGTCGCCGCGGCCGAGGATAAGAAGTCCGCACGGAATAACAAGGTCGAGAAGGCCGTCGAGCGCGAGAAAGATCAGGCCGATGCGGGAAAAGAGATTTCCCGGGAGCAGGGTGGCGATAACGGCACCGCGACCGGGGAAAAGAAAGCGAAGGATTCGCCCGAGGAAATTGCCGGGGACCTCTACCGTTATGAAGAACCCACCGTAGAGGAGGAGTCATACGCCTGGACCATCATCAAGACGCTCATCGTAATCGGCATGCTCGTCGGCGGGTTTTATTACTTCTTCAGATTCGTCACCCGGCGTGCGGGGATACAGCTCCCCGGCAGCGCCGGCGTGCAGACGCTGCTGGTTTCGCCCATGGGGCCGAATAAATTCCTCCAGGTGGTTGATCTGGCGGGCAGGGTGCTGGTGCTCGGCGTAACCGACAGCAGCATTAACCTGATCATGGAGATAAAGGAAAAGGACGAAGTGGACCGCATTCGTCTCATGTCGACGAAAAGCTCCCCCGCACAGCCGGGAGGGTTCCAGGAATTCCTTACGGCACAGCTCGGGAAAATAATAAACAAGACCATGCCGTCCAGGCGGGAAGGCGGCCCCTTCGCCGCCCGGGACGACGGCAGCCAGGCCGACAGGATCGATTACATCGTCCGTCAGCGTGAACGATTAAAGAAGCTCAACGGTATGAACGATGAGGAATAAAGCTTTCACCGCGCTGCTTGCAGCCGTTTTTATTCTGGTGCCCGCCGTCCTGTTCGCGCAGGAGGCCGGCGGCGTGCGCATGCCGATACCGCGCATAACATTCGATATCCGCGAGGCCGCGAATCCGAAGGACGTGGCGCTTTCGCTTCAGATGCTCTTCCTGCTCACGATCCTTACGCTCGCGCCGGCGATCGCGATGATGATGACCTCCTTTACCCGCGTGGTGATCGTGCTTGACTTCGTGAAGCGCGCTCTCTCTCTGCAGCAGATGCCGCCGAACCAGGTGATCGTGGGCCTTTCCATCTTCCTCACCTTCTTCATCATGGCCCCGACGTTTACCGAGATAAACGAAAAAGCCCTGCAGCCTTACCTGAAGGGCAGGATTTCAAACGAGAAATTTTACGAGCAGGGAATGGAGCCGCTGCGCAAGTTCATGTTCAAGCAGACCCGTAAAAAGGACATCGCGCTCTTCATAGAGCTCGCCAAGCTCGAGCGGCCGAAAAGCGAGAAGGACGTTCCCACTTACTGTCTGGTGCCGGCCTTCATGATCAGCGAACTCAAGCGGGCCTTCGAGATAGGGGTGTATATTTTTATACCTTTCATCGTGATCGACATGCTGGTGGCGAGCGCCCTGATGGCCATGGGTATGATAATGCTGCCGCCGGTGATGATCTCGCTGCCGTTCAAGCTCGTGCTCTTCATTCTGGTGGACGGGTGGAACCTTCTAATTCACGAACTCGTGAGGTCGTTTGGATGATGACTTCCGTTACGGAGATCGAACGTGACTGACGTATTGATAATCAAGCTTTTGCGCGAGGCGCTCATGACAACCATGATCATTTCGGCGCCGCTTCTGGGGGTGGGAATGCTGGTGGGCCTGGTGATCTCCATATTCCAGACCACCACCTCGATCCAGGAACAGACGCTTACCTTCGTCCCGAAGATCGTCGCGATCTTCGTAACGTTTATATTGCTGGCGGCCTGGATAATCCATACGATGGTGAACTACACCAAAAACATCTTTCTCATGATATCGAAGATCGGTGCGGGATAGGATGGAATATTTCGTCTATCACTTCCAGGTTTTCCTGCTCATCATGATGAGGATGAGCTCGATGATGGTCATTGCCCCATTTTACTCGAGTGGGGTGATCCCGTTTAGGATAAAGGCGCTTTTCGCGTTTCTCGTCACGCTGGTCATCTTTCCCGTGGTGGCCCAGAAAGGGTATGCCCTTACGGGGAACATGGGGCTGTATGCGCTCCTGGTGTTTAAAGAGGTCGGGATCGGGATTTTCATCGGCTTCCTGGTTACGGTGATTGTCGCGGCGTTTCAGCTCTCGGGCGAATTTTTCTCGGTGCAGATTGGTTTCGGTATAAATGAGGTCTTCGACCCGCTGGCGCAGGTGTCGATACCCCTGGTCGGACAGCTTAAAAACCTTATCGGGATGCTGGTGTTTCTCTCGATCGGCGGTCACCATTTTCTCATAAAGGCGATTTACCGATCGTTCGAGCTCGCGCCGCTTCTCGCGCTTGACGAGGGGGCGACGGGAACGCTCATGAAGCATGTCGCCTATGTCTTCAGCGGCATGTTCGTGGTGGCGCTCAAGATCGCGATTCCGGTGGTCGCGACGATCTTTCTGGTGTCGATAAGCATGGGCGTGCTCTCGAAGGCCGCGCCCCAGATGAACATAATGATGCTGGGCTTTCCACTGAAGATCATGGTTGCGTTCGGGGTGATGCTCGCGATTACCCCGCTGGTAGTGAGGGTAATGTCGGTGTCGCTGGACCGGACGTTCCGGTTTATATACAAAGTACTCGTCTACTGGCCCGCATGAGCACCGTGGCGCGGTTTCGGTACGGGTCAGATCAATGGTGGATGATGGCGGGTTGATGCTGAACGAATTGAACATCAGGCCTTTTGATATCCTGGAGGAGGCGCCCGCCTTAAGGGGTTTCCGCTTCGACCTCCAGCGTTTCGCCGCCGAGGACGAGGGTCGGACCGAGGACCCCACCGAAAAAAAGCTCCGCGAAGCGCGCGAGAAGGGACAGGTCGCCAAAACACAGGAGCTGCCCCAGGCGGTGGTCGTCATATTTGGCTTCCTGATCATTTTCTTCTTCGCCTCCTGGATTTATGATTCGATGGCGGCGATGACTAAATATTACATGTCGTCGTTCTCGCGCTTCTCGCTCACCGAGAGGAGCATTCTCATCGAGCTGTACCGCGTATCATTCGAGTCCGCGAAGATACTGCTTCCGCTGTTCATCGGCGTAAGCATTGCCGCCTTCCTTGGTGACGTGGTGCAGGTCGGTTTCCAGGTATCGACCCATCCACTTAAATTCGATCCGTCGAAGCTGAAGTTCGACCCGGCCACCATGATGCGCAAGATATTCTTTTCAAAACAGGTGGCGATGAACCTCTTCAAGTCGCTGTTCAAGGTCGTGGTCATCGGCTTTGTCGCGTACCTGATTATTGCCAGTGAATATGATGAAATACTCAAAACCCCGGACGTTTCCGTCGCCATGGCGCTCCAGATAACCGGCATACTGGCGCTCAAGATCATCCTGTGGGCGGCGGCGATCATGCTGATCCTTGCAATCCCGGATTACATATTCCAGAAACGGGAATTCATCGACTCGCTCAAGATGACGAAGCAGGAAATGAAGGAGGAGATGAAGGAGACGATGGGGGATCCCTATCTCCGTGCGCGTCTGCGCGAAATGCAGCGGGAGATCGTAATGAAAAACATGATCCGCGAAGTGCCGAAGGCCGACGTCGTGGTGACAAACCCGACGCACTTTGCGGTCGCTCTGAAATACGATAATGATGTCATGACCGCGCCGATGGTGGTCGCCAAAGGCGTGGACAGCATGGCGCTGCGTATCCGGCAGATCGCCCGTGAGAACGAGGTAATGCTGGTCGAAAACAGGCCGCTCGCGCAGGAGCTTTACCGGCGCCTTGAGGTCGGCGACATCATCCCCGAGGATCTTTTTTATGCGGTAACGCTGGTTTATGCCGAACTGTACCGAAAACGCGGATACCAGCAGGCTATTTGAGCGAACGAGGTAGGAAATAATGGCGGACGGAACACGAGGCTCGCTCCTGGGTGACAACCTGGGCTGGATGCAGAAGACCGATATCCTGATGGGGATCGGGGTCATCGCCGTTGTCGCCATGCTCATCATTCCCATCCCCACCTTCCTTCTGGATTTCCTGCTCTCCATAAGCGTCATGCTGGGGATACTCATCCTGCTCGTGGTAATGTTCGTGCCGCGCTCCTTCGATTTTTCGGTGTTTCCGTCCCTTCTTCTCGTCACCACCGTATTCCGCCTGGCGCTCAATGTTTCGTCGACGCGGCTTATCCTGCTGCAGGGGGCGGGCTTCGAGGGCAAGATCATCCGCACGTTCGGCGAGTTCGTGGTCGGGGGCAATTACGTCGTTGGCGTGCTCATCTTCATCATCCTCACCGCCGTGCAGTTTATCGTCATCACCAAGGGCGCTACGAGGACCGCGGAGGTCGCCGCCAGGTTCACACTCGACGCGATGCCGGGCAAGCAGATGAGCATCGATTCGGACCTCTCCAACGGCGCTATCACCGAGGAGGAGGCCCGCAAGCGCCGCGGCGAGATTCGCAAGGAGGCCGACTTCTACGGGGCGATGGATGGAGCCTCGAAGTTCGTCCAGGGCGATGTGAAGGTCGGTATCGTCATCATCATAATCAACATCATCGGAGGTTTTATAATCGGCATGGTGATGCGCGGCGAGCCATTCGACGTGGCGCTGCGAACATACACCTTGCTGTCCATCGGTGACGGGCTGGTCGCACAGATCCCGTCGCTCCTCATCACAACCGCCACCGGTATCATCGTTACGCGCGCGGTCTCCGACGAGAACCTCGGCGACGACCTCGCGAAACAGCTCAGCCAGCAGCCGAGGGCGCTGATGATCACCGCCGGCGCGCTCGGATTATCCGCGCTTATCCCCGGATTCCCGAAGTTCTCCGTTCTCCTGCTCGCGGCAGGGCTCGGGGCGCTCGGATATGTGCTCAACCAGACCCGCGAAGAGCAGTCCGAGAAGGCGCGGGTGGATGAGAAGCAGGCGGCGTTGAAGGAGCACAAACCGGAATCGGTAATATCGCTGATACAGGTCGATCCGCTCGAGGTGGAGATCGGTTACAGCCTCATACCTCTGGTCGACCCCGAACAGGGGGGCACACTTCTGGACCGCATCACCAACATACGGCGCCGAAGCGCTCTCGAGATGGGGCTCATTGTGCCGCCCATCCGCATTCGCGACAACATGGAGCTGGAATCCAGTTCCTATTCGATCCTCATTAAAGGTGTCGAGGTCGGCGGCGGGCTTCTCCAGGTGGGGAGGCTGATGGCGATGGATTCCGGCGAGGTGACGGATAAGATAGAAGGATCGGAGTTCACCGAACCTGTCTTCAGCCTGAAGGCGATATGGGTAGACCCCGAGGTCCGCGGTACGGCCGAGCAGCGCGGTTACACCGTGGTCGACTGCCCGACGATCATCGCCACCCACCTGACCGAGATTATCAAGCGCCACGCCGACGAGATTCTCGGGCGCCAGGAGGTCCAGCAGCTTGTCGACAACATCAAGAACGATTACCCCGCCGTGATAAACGAGCTTATTTCCGAGAGGAAAATGTCGCTGGGCGACATACAGAAGGTTTTGCAGAACCTTCTGCGCGAACGCGTCTCCATCCGCAACATGATCACCATCCTCGAGACGCTCGCAAGCTACGCGGAGTTCAGCAAGGATACGGGACTTCTGACGGAATATGTGCGGGTGGCGCTCTCCCGCCAGATATGCAAGGAATACGCCGACAAAACAAATACGATGTCGGTCATCACCGTGGATCCGGAGATAGAGAACGTTCTGCGCTCATCGATTCACGATGATCCGATAGAGGGGCGGGTCCTGGGGCTGGACCCTGATACCCACGGAAGCGTTATCAAGTCGTTCACGGACTCGTACGTGAAGGCCCGAAGCACGGGGTATGCGCCGGTTTTCCTGGTGTCGCCGCATATACGCAGTGTCACGTTCAGCCTGCTGCAGCGGGAGGTCCCCGAGCCGATAGTTCTATCGTATAACGAAATAGTTCCGAGCGTGAAAATCAACGTCATTTCATCGGCCGCGATGTCGAGCGTGGCCTGATGAACGAGAAAAGATAGAAGGAGAGTCGAGATGAGGTATGTGAAAATAAAGGCCAAGACCTACAACGAGGCGATGATGAAGCTGAAGATGGAACATGGTGACGACGCCATTCCGATCAGCCACAAGTACGTCAAAGAGGGCGGACTGTTCAACTCGAAGTTCCTTGCCAGGGAGCTTGTGGAGCTCACCGCGGCGATTCCGGAGCGAAAATCCGGGGCCAGGACCAAGTCCTCGCCCAAGAGTACGATCGACTTTACGGTGGGCGACAACGATATATTGAAGAAAGGCGTCCGCATGGAGGCGGTACCGCAACCGCCCGTCGATCCCGTCGAGCCGCCGCGGGCTCCCGATCTGTCCGCCGCGCGCTTCGAGAGGGCGCTATCGGCGGCCCGCGCCATTCCTGAGGCGACGAGGCCGGCAATCGCGTCCGAAACGCCCGAAACGGTCGAAATCGAGCGAAGCGAACTGTCATCTCTACGAAAACTTGAAAAGGAATTTCATGAGCTAAGGGAGTCGCTTAACAGGATGATGGAGGCGAAAGGCGACGGAAGCGAGAAGAGAAGCGCCGTCTCCTGTGAGGAGGAGTCGATTATGCGGCCCTTCATGGATGTTCTTGAAAGTAACGACTTCGGAAAGGACGAGTGCAGGAACATCATCGACGAGGTGAGAAATTCGGTCAGTCGGGACGATCTTAACGACCGCTCCAAGATTGAGAAGTCACTGCGCGATCTGCTTAAAAGCAGGATCGTGACGAGCGGTCCCTTTAAAAAGGGAAGCAGGAAAAAAGTGCTGATGTTCATCGGGCCGACCGGGGTGGGGAAGACCACGACTATGGCCAAACTGGGCGCGATATTCGCCCTGCGCGAAGGGTACCGGGTTTCCTTTATTACAATCGACAATTACCGCATAGCGGCAACCGAACAGCTGAAGAAATACGCCGAAATCATGAAGATCCCCGTGCACGTGGTCAACGACCAGAAGGCGTTCAAAGAAATAATCGAGCACGAGAAGGCCGAGATCATAATGGTGGACACCTCGGGGCGAAGCCACAGGAACGACCTCAAGATTTCCGAAATCAAGAGCTATGCCGATACGATCGAATACGATTTCGAGAAGATACTCTGCGTGAGCGCAAACACCAAGAAGCTCGACCTGGTCAACATCTTTAAATCGTTTGACAAAGTTAATTTCACCAGTGTAATAATGACAAAGGTCGACGAGACCGCCTTCATCGGGAACGTTCTCGACCTGGCCGACAAATATAAAAAACCAATCGCATACTACACAAGCGGCCAGGAGGTTCCCAACGATATCGACATCGCGGACCCCGAAAAGCTCGTTAACATGATGATCGGAAGCATAAACCAGTAACGGGAGGAGTACCGTGGATCAGGCTACAAATTTACGCCGGCTGGTTCTTGAAAGCGACGGTGTTCGGAAAACGCGGACCATCGCCATTACGAGCGGCAAGGGGGGGGTCGGCAAGACGAGTTTCGCCGTGGCGCTCTCAATCGCGCTTGCCCGCGACGGCTCCAGGGTGACGCTTCTCGATGCCGACCTTGGGCTTGCGAACGTCAACGTGATACTCGGCATCATTCCGAAGTACAACCTCTATCATGTAATAAAGGGAAAAAAGAAGCTCAAGGATATCGTTATAGATGTGCCCGAGGGCTTTAAGATCATCGCCGGTGCGTCCGGGTTCCATCAGCTCGCGAATCTCGAGGCAAAACAGCGGCAGGATTTCATTGAAGCCGTATCGGACCTCGGCGAAGACGACTATATGATCGTCGACACGGGGGCGGGGATCTCGCAGAACGTGCTCAGTTTCGTCGGCGCGGCCGACGAGGTTATCGTCGTCACCACGCCCGAGCCGACCGCCATTACCGACGCCTACGGTATCATAAAATCGATCGCCTCACAGGCCCCCGACAAGCCGGTGCGTCTCGTTGTGAACAGGGTGCAGACGGTGTCGGAGGGAAGGAAGGTCGCGGAACGGGTGATAAATATTGCCGGACAGTTCCTCAACATCAAGGTGGAGAATCTGGGATTCATCTTCGACGATATATATGTGCCGAAATCCATACGGAATCAGAAGCCCTTTATCGTGTCCTATCCGAAATCGAAGGCGTCAAGCTGCATCTTTATAATCGCCGATCGGATAGCGAACCGCGAAATGGGAGAATCGAAGGGCTCGGGAATCGCCGGATTCTTCAAACAGCTTTTCAAACAGGAGTCGCTGGAGGCCGATTAGCCAAAAAGAGCTTGATTTGCGCTGACAGCTTCTATTAAATAATTTGGAAGGTGCTTTCAGAAAGCCATTTATGATGAACATTGGCGACATAGAGCTTGAGTACCGGTCGGGGGCGCTTTTCGGAATTGTGGCGCTGCTTCTCTCGTTGACTGCAGGAATAGCGGCCGGCAACGGCGCGGGCCAGGTCGTGGGAAGATCGCTTGTCCTTATGCTCGTTTTCGCCGCCCTCGGTTATATCGCAATATATGTATTTCGCAAATACGTCCCCGAGGTCTATGAGGTTTTAAAGGCCATGCCCGGTCTCCGGGTGAGTGAAGAGGGACTCAAGGAGCTTCCGGACGAAGACCGGCCAGCGACGACCGATGGGATTTCGGCCGAAGAGGCCACACCTGACAGCGGCACCGAAGCGGAAACGGCTTCCGGGGTGACGCCCGCGCGGACGGACGCGTTCGTGCCCTTGCAGGAAAGCGATTTCACCGCCTACAGCTCGGCCAGGCCGGAGCAGGGGAAGCTCGGAAAGCATTTCTTCGAGCAAAAGAACATCAGGTACGAACCGAAGATAATGGCCGAGGCGATACGAACCATGATTGCGCGGGATAAGGAATAAAATTCCGGTAAAAGGACTTTGTATGAATACTAAAAAAATCAAGGAATTAGACGCCATAAACGAAGAGGACCTCTGGAAACAGTTCGCCAAAACCAGGAACCAGGACCTCCGGGACTACTTCGTTATCAAATACGCGCCGCTGGTCAAATACGTCGCCGGAAAGATATCCATGGGCATGCCCCAGAGTATCGAGTTTGACGATCTGGTATCGTACGGTATTTTCGGTCTTATCGACGCTATCAATAAGTTCGACCCCAACAGGGGAATCAAGTTCAAAACCTACGCCATGACGCGCGTCCGCGGCGCGATATTCGATGAGCTGCGCTCGATCGACTGGATACCCCGCTCCATCAGGCAGAAAGCCAAGCAGATTGAGCAGGCGATCTCGGACCTCGAGAACAAGCTGGGAAGGACCGTCGAGGACGAGGAGATCGCCCACGAGCTTGGAATCGGCATGGATGAGTTCCAGTCCCTGCTCAACAAGCTCTCGGGAACATCAATGCTTTCCCTTAACGACATCTGGTATCTGGGTGATGACAGCGATGAACTCTCGATTCTGGAGACGCTCGAGGCCCCCGAGAGCATGAACCCTGACGTATTGATTGAAAAAGAGGAGATACGTGACTATATTATCGACGCGATCAAGAAGCTTCCCGAAAAGGAGAAAAAGGTGATAGTGCTCTATTACTACGAGGACCTCACGCTCAAGGAAATCGGTGACGTTCTCGATGTTACCGAGAGCCGGGTGTCCCAGCTCCATACCAAGGCGATCATGCGCCTGCGCGGGCGGCTCGGACGTATCAAGTCGAATATTGTCGGTTGAGGATGGATGGGCACGCTGAAGGAATTGCTCAGGGGAATAGAGGACGAGGACGAGTTTTCCGGCGAGGAGGTCGAGGTGCTGGCCGACTCCGTGCGCCAGGCCCTTGAAATCGCTTCCGGCGCATTGAAGCTCGACGTTTCGGCCCTCGATTACGACATCCTCCAGAAGGGAACACGCGGTTTCATGGGAATGGGGCGTCATCCCTATCGCGTTCTTGTACGGGCATCGAAAACCCACGACGCGTACAGCGACGTTGATGAAATAGAACGCAAACTTTCAAAGGCATCCCCCTCCGACCTGTCAATCCGCGATGTCGTAAAATTTGCCGACGGCTCCTATAAGGTACGCGTCACCCGGTCCGGTATTTATCTGATCGTGAATCCGCCGAGCGGCGGCGGACAGCCGGCGAGTCTGAGCGATGTCAGCAACAGGCTCTTCGCCATGCGGATCAGCAACGCCGACATGAAGAAGGTAGAAAAAGAGATCGGCAAACCCTCGGGAAAACGCGTAAAGGTCGGCGAATGGATGCCCAATGCCGAGTTCGACGGCAGCATCTCAGTCGAGATAACCGAAGACGAAATGAAGGCCTTCGTGCACTTCGTGCCGCCGCGTTTTTTCGGCAGGCATATGGAGTCCGAGGAGGTCATCGATTCCCTCAAACGGGCCGGCGTGGTGGTGGGAATAAACGAGGAGCGAATAGGCCAGTATCTCGACAAGATGGAATACGCGCATCCGCTCCTGGCCGCGGAGGGGCAGTCTCCCCGCCATGGGAAGGACGCTTCGGTGGATTATAAAGTCAAGATTGATAAAACGAGCATCAACCTCGCTGAGGACGAGCGCGGCCAGGTGGATTTTAAGAATCTGGATATCCTCGAAAACGTGGTCGTCGGCCAGGTGCTCGCGGTCAAGATCCCCGCGCAGGATGGCATACCCGGACGCACGGTTACCAACAGGGTGCTGCCGGCCCGCTCAGGCAAGGACCTTCCGGTAAGATACGGCAAGGGAACGATCCTCTCGGAGGACGGCATGGAGCTTACCGCCGAGATCAACGGCCAGGTCGTTTTCCAGGCCGGCAAGATCATGGTTGAGCCGGTTTTCTTCGTGAAAGGGGATGTTTCATTCGAAACCGGCAATATTGTCTTTCTGGGGTCGGTGGTCGTGGGCGGGAGCGTCCAGGACAATTTCGTCGTCAAGGCGGCCGGTAATATCGAGGTCAAGGGTTCTGTCCAGAAGGCCTTTCTTGAGGCCGAGGGAGATATCATCATACGCCAGGGGATTATGGGGCGCGAAGAGGCAAAAATCGAATCAACCGGCGGTTCCATTTTCGCCAATTTCGTTCAGTCGGCAAATTGCTATGCAGAAAAAGATATCATTGTATCCGAAGGTATCCTTCATTCAAAAGCGGATGCGGGGAACCGAATCCTCTGTCACGGCAGGAGGGCCCGTATCGTGGGCGGCGTTATCCGGGCCGGGGAGGAGGTTAACGCCCGCATCATCGGTTCGGATTCCTTCACCCGCACCGAGGTCCGGGTCGGGATCAATCCGAAGGTGTTGCAGCAGGTTTCCGACCTGGAGGCCCTCAAACAACAGGGTGGAGACGATCTCGAAAAAATCCGCAAGGACTTTACGACCCTTACCGTACTGAAGAATAATTCAGGGGGCCGCCTTCCGCAGGAGAAGGAGGATCTGCTTCAAAAGCTTATTCAGCAGAAGCAGAAGCTTGAGACCCGGCATGCCGAGGTGAACCTCGAATTGGAAGAGCTCAAGGCGTATCTGGGGATGCTCGAGCAGAAAGGTAAGGTGTGCGCCGAGCAGACCGTTTTCCCCGGGGTGGAGATTTATATAAAGGACCGCCGTTACCCGGTAAAAGACCCATACAACTATATCAAGTTTACGATGGAAGGTGGAGAAATCCGTCTTTCCGAATACGAAAAGCCCGAAATGGCAGAAAGTATCGGTAAAATGACGATGCTCCGGCGGAGGAGGTAAAACCACGCGTACAGGAAAAGGCCATGTCGATCAAGCCTATTGACATGCAGACCAACATCGCCCAGATGCACGAGGTGGCGCGCAACGCTCAGGTGAAGACCGAGGCGGTCATTGAGCAGCAGCACATGCTTGACAAGGAATCGCTCGAAAGGTCGAGGCTCACCAAGGCAAGGCTCGAGGAAAACAAAAAGGCCGAGAAGAACGCCATCATGCGCGAAGAAAAGCGGCATTTCCGCGGCGGCTCGCAAGAGTGGCACGGAGAAGAGGGAGCGCAAAAGGAAGAAGAGAGCGCACCGCCGTTGGACGAAAAGATCGGGCGAATCATCGACGTAAAAAAATAACACTGCGCTTCACGAGCGCGAAACGACAAAGGGAAGCCTATGCAGTTTCTGTTTATCTTGATTGTCAATGTGATCCTTTGGGCCCTTTTTTACCTCGTAATCAGTTTGAAGCTTGAACGTTCGGCTTCCGAGTTCCGGGAAAAAAGGCTGCGGCGCGAAATGGATGCCATAATTAAGGACTTTAACGAGACCGCCGAGAGGAACATCTCGCTCCTCGAGAATCGCATTACGGCGATGAAGCGCCTCCTGCAGCAGTCCGGTGTCATTAAAAACCTCGACATGAGTGTGAACGATTGCGAGGCAGTGTCTTCGGCCGACGAAATTCTACCGGGAATTCGAAATGAGGACAGCGCACCGGCCGAAAATGGGCTATACGCAGCGCCTCAGCGGTCAGGCGATCAGGCCCCCGGCGACAGGAAAAGCCTTTCACATGAAATGTTACGGCTTGCACGCGGGGCGTCTGACCTTATCCGCATTGTTGCGGGACGGGGCGCGCTTTTCCTGCTCGAGCGTCTGGCGAAAAAAGATGATACCCCTGCCGTCTCTTCAGGCCTGCCGCGTACGGACGACTTTAGGACCGGAGTGGGAAAATCCAGCCCAATTCAAAAGGATTTCTCGGAGTTACGGATTTTGCCCGCACAGGAAAACGAAAAGCATGAAAGCAGGTTAAGCGAATCCGATATCGCCGTTCTTTTCGATGAATCGGACGATAAATACGCCCTTATTTCGGACCTCCACGGGAAGGGGTGTGCGATAGAGCTGATTTCCCGCTGTTCGGGCATCCCCGCGGGAGAAATACGGCTCGTGCTGAATTTACAGGGAAAACAATAACGAGGCCTTTGCCGTATCCCGCACTTTTTTCATTGACGCTTTCCTTACCGATTATAGAAGGGGATGCCATGATAGATTTCGGTAACATCAAGCGCCTTAACGAGGATGAGTTTCACCGGTTTGCGAAGCTCATTTACGCGGAGAGCGGTATATTTTTAAAGGACACAAAGATTACCCTGTTATCGAACCGCCTGAGAAAACGGCTCCAGGCGCTCAATCTTGAATCGTTCTCCGATTATTACGACCATATTCATCGCCTGCCTGACAAGGCAAAGGAACTGGAGCAGCTTATCGATGTCGTTTCCACAAACGAAACGTATTTCTTCCGCAACGAACGGCAGTTCGACGCCCTGATCCAGCATTGTCTACCGGATATCGCAAAAAAAAAGACGATCAAAAAACTGCGCATATGGAGCGCCGGGTGCTCGACCGGCGAGGAGCCGTATACGATTGCCATCTGCGTTCTCGAGAGCATGCATCTTTTCCCCGGGTGGGAGTTCGAGATCATTGCCACCGACATCGCGCCATCGGTGCTCGATTTCGCCCGGAAAGGGGAGTACTCCGGCAGGAGGATCGAAAAGGTCGCGCCGGCGGTCCTCGAGAAGTATTTCACACAGGACCGGCGGTACCCCGAGCTTTTTACCATCAAGGAGCAGGCCAGGAGGCTCGTTACGTTTCATTATCTCAATCTTTTTAAAAACCCGTATCCCGGGAATCTCGACATCATTTTTTGTCGAAACGTAATGATATACTTCGACCGCGAATACCAGCGGCGGCTGGTCGCTGGTTTCGCCGGCGCACTTTCAAGAAGCGGTTATCTTTTCATCGGACATTCGGAAACCCTCCACTCCATCTCCGAGGATTTCGTTTATGTGAAGCTTCTGGATTCCCCGGTGTATGTCCCAAAGGAGCGTGCAAATGAATTTTAAACTGGTTAACGTCGGAATCGCCGACATCGGTCTGGCTTCGAGTCCGGACATATTGCGGACTATCCTGGGTTCGTGCGTCGGGATCTGCCTCTATGACCCGGGCGCGTCGCTGGCGGGCCTCTCCCACATCATGCTTCCCTCCAAGAGCGACCGTAATGCCAATGACAGAAAATATGCGGATTCGGCGCTTCCGCTGCTCGTCGAGGAGATGGCCAAAAAGGGCGCGTTAAAGACGAGAATCGTCGCCAAGATTGTGGGCGGTTCCACTATGTTCAAAATGGCGGAAAACAGCATGATGGGTGAAATAGGCAGAAACAATGTCAAGAAGGTCCGTGAGGTCCTTGATGCGATCGGTATACGGATTGTCGCCGAAGACGTGGGCGGAGACTACGGCAGGACCATAGATTTTTACGCCGAGGACGGCCGTTTGAAAATAAAATCTCTCGGGAAGACCGAGAAGTTGCTGTGAGGGACCGATGGAAAGCATGACCGGCTATGCCGTGGTCGAAAGGACAACCGAACAGTTTTCCTTCTCGGTCGAGATAAAATCGGTAAACTCCAAGTACGTCGAGACCTATCTCAACCTGCCTCGTTTCATGAAAGACGATGAATACGAGATAGAGCTTCTTTTAAAAAAGCGGTACGCAAGGGGTAAGATCGAATTGTCCATAGACATCCATGACTGGATTGAATCGCGTCCGGTCATGATAAACAGGGAATTGCTCGGAAAATATTACCGCGAGGTAAGCGCCGTAACCGATGAGCTCGGCGCGAAAGGGCGGTTTTCGATCGACGCACTCCTCTCTCTGGATGGTGTCGTGCAGAAGGAACGCTCGACACTATCGGAAAAATCCCGCAATGACATTTTTTCGGGTATCGAGCTTGCGGTTGAAAAACATATCAAAATGCGTTTGCGCGAAGGGGCGGCCACCAAAAAGGACCTGTTGAAATCGCTGGCGGCGATTTCCCGCTCCGTGGTCCGGGTTGAAAAATTGTCCAGGAACGTGTCGCGCGCACTGTACGAAAAGCTGCGCGCTAACCTGGAGCAGTTGATGACGGTACGGCCCGAAGATTCGCGTCTCTACACGGAGGTGGCGATTCTTGCGGACAAGCAGGACATCAACGAGGAGGTACAGCGCCTGCGGGACCATATCGACAAATTCAGGCTGCTTGCCGCGGGAGGGGGGCAGACGGGCAAACAGCTCGACTTCCTGGCCCAGGAGATGTTCCGGGAGATCAACACGATCTCATCCAAATCGGCCAGTTCGGAGATGGCCCATCTGGTGGTAGAGATCAAAAACTATATCGATAAAATCCGCGAGCAGTGCAGGAACATAGCATGAAGACAAACCTTATCAATATCGGCTTTGGAAACGCCGTGGTCGCCGAACGGGTTATAGCGGTCATTACTCCCCAGTCGGCATCGGGGAAGAGGATACGGGAGGAGGCGAGGGATAACAACCTCCTGATCGACGCGACGCACGGCAGGAAGACGCGGGCGATTATCGTAATGGACTCCAACCATGTCGTACTTTCCGCCATGCAGCCTGAAACACTTGCCGGAAGGCTGACAAGCAATGCCGAGTGAGCGTTTTTCTATCGTGGTTTCCGCGCCGTCGGGAGCCGGGAAAACGACCATTATTAAAAGCCTGGTCGCCGTTGACGACCGCTTCGAGTTCTCCGTCTCCACTACCACCCGCCCGCCCCGGAAGAGCGAAAAATCCGCGCGGAGCTATTATTTCGTCGGAATCGAGGAGTTTCATGAAATGGTGCGCAGGGGGGAGTTTATCGAATGGGCCGAGGTTCATCAAAACTACTACGGGACCACTAAAAAAGAGGTTGACAGGATAAAATCGACCGGAAGAATCCCCATATTCGACGTCGATGTGCAGGGCGCCCGTCAGCTTAAAGGCAGAATCGACGACGCCGTCTTTATCTTCATCGCGCCACCTTCCGTGGACTCGCTGCGGGAAAGGCTGGTGAAACGAGATACCGAATCCACCGAGCAGATCGAACTGCGGCTGAGTAATGCAATAAAGGAGTTGCAGGATTACGCATTGTACGATTACGTAATAATCAACGATTCGGTGGAGTCCTCGGTGGGAAGCATGAGGAGCATCGTCGGCGCCGAGACGTGCAGGATGCACAGAGTTAAATCGAGACTTTTACGACCCGGAGGGACGGATAGTGATAATTCCGCTGAACAAGCTGATCGCATTTAACGAGAACAGGTATATCTTCACAAGGGCCGCGATGAAGTATGTGGACAGGATCGGTAATATTGAAGGGTATCCTGAAAAAGACCACAACTGGAAAGTGGTTCCCAACATATTGAACTTGATTTTCGATGACAAGCTGAAGTTCGAAGTTAAAGAAGGACGGGAAACAGACGATTAACGCCGCGAGTGTCCTCCGTTTATGATAGCGTCCACGTTCATTATATAAGCGAGGTTTCCGCCCATTAAAGCCGCTGTATTAGTGGGGCCCACGGCGTCCGGGAAGACGGATATTGCCCTGGGGCTTGCCGGCGATATCTTTGAAATCATCTCCGCCGATTCGGTGCAGGTGTACCGTCGTCTCGACATCGGAAGCGGTAAGCCCTCTCCGGCGCAAAGGGAGGCCGTACGGCACCATCTCATCGATATCGTCGATCCGGACCGAAAGTTCACCGCGGGGGATTTCTGCCGGGAGGCGCGGCTCGCCGCGCAGGACATCGAAGGGCGGGGGAAAGTTCCGCTATTCGTGGGGGGGACGGGCTTATATATCGATTCGTTTTTCGGCGGTCTTTCGGGCATTCCGCCGGTGGATCCGCTGGTGAACGCGGCGGTAAAAGACGAACTCGAACGGCGCGGCCCGGCGGATCTGTATGCGGAGCTTGGGCGTGTCGATCCGGCTTTCGCCCTGCGCATTCATCCGAACGATCGCCAGAGGATCGCGCGCGGACTGGAGGTGTACAGGAGCACCGGAAGGCCCCTGAGCGATTATTTCGGCGAGAAGACGGGCGCAGTTTCAGGGGAGACGGTTTTTATCGGCCTCAACCCGTCACGTGAGGATCTTCGCGGCCGCATTGAACGAAGGTTCGACAGGATGATGGATGAGGGTTTTCTTGATGAGGTACGCTCGCTGCGCGAAAGCGGTTACGGGCCGGAACTCGGCTCGATGCGGTCTATCGGTTATCGCGAGCTCAATTTGCACCTGGACGGGAAGCTTTCGCTGGCGGAGGCGATCCAGGCCGCCAAACTCGAAACGAAGCATTATGCGAAACGTCAGTTAACGTGGTTCAGGAGAAATGGACGGATAACATGGTTTGAGGATTTTCAGGTTGAAAAAATAGAAAAACTGCTGTATACTCGTATGGTGGGCTGACCGTGCCATGATGGCGCGCCGGCGAGGTAGAATACGCCGATAGTGGCAATAAACAGAAGGTAGGTGCAATGGGAAATCAGGCTAAAAATCTTCAGGACAGTTTTTTGAACGTCGCGCGAAAAGAAAAGGTGGAGATTACGATTTACCTCATGAATGGCGTCCCCATTAAGGGCAGAGTGCTCAGCTTTGACAATTTTACCATTCTGGTTGAAGTCGATAAAAAGCATAACATGATCTACAAACACGCGGTGTCCACCATCGTTCCGATAAAACCGCTTCAATATCGCGATGATGAGGCGTAAAAGGTCTATAAATTAAGCGCCATGAGATTATCCGGACGGAAAATATTTGTGCTCCTGCTGCTGTCTGCCGCGATATATCTGTACTGTACCTGCGTATTCAGGATCGCTGCAGGTGAATTCGCACTGGTGCGCGACCGTGAATCCGGCGAGCGCCTTGTTCTGGGTCCGGGCTTTGGTTTCGTATGGCAGGGTGTCGTGCCGCGTCGTCTTGAAGTCGCGCGATACGCGCTGAGGGTCCCGGAGTTCATCGAGGCGCGCGTGGCCATCCCGCCGCTCGCAGAGCTCGAAAGCGATCATTACGCAATCAGGGTGCCGGTTAATGCCGTGTATGAGATCGTCCCCGGGAGCTTCAGGGCCGTTTCATCCACGGCCGGACGCGAGGGGCATCCGGGCTCGATCTTTATGACAGATTATGTCGAGAAAGCATTCGCGGCGAGTCTCGGGTCCTATCTGGCCCAGGGGTACGACCGTAATGCTGTTATGCGCGACCGAGAGCGAATCGCCGCGGAAGCCGCGGATCTGGTTAAAGGCCGCGCGGCCAGGGCGGGCATTTCGGTAATTGGTCTGGAGCTTTCAGGTCCCATGGTGCTCCCGGAGCAGGGGACCTATCTGCAGGGGCTGGCATTTCTCGACGACCTGCGCCAGATTGAACATAACAATAAAAAAGAGCTACTCGTACTCCAAAGCCAGCTTGAAAGGGAAAAACGGAGAAAAAAAGAGTACCTCGAGAAACTTTCTGACGTGTCCAAACTCGTGAAATCCAATCCGGACCTTTTAAAGTATATTTATATTGACAGATTGGGCGACGACGTAAAAGTGATACTGGCGCCGGAAAAATCGGGCATGCCCTTTGGACTTTCGCTTGATGAAGAAGAGAAGTTGGAAAAGAGGAAGGGCGAGATCGACAATCTCAGGTAGGCCGTTCCTCGGTGATGTCATATTTAATTAAAGGAGATGCGTATGCCGTGCGGTAGAAAAAAGAAGAGGGCGAAAATCGCCAACCACAAAAGGAAAAAACGCCGCAGACAGAATCGTCACAAGAAGAAATAGGCGGTTTCCGTAAGAACGACCGAAAAGCGGGGGAGATTGGTTTTTGTTCGAAGCCAGTCTCCTTTGTTTATCAAACGGGGAATACCGGCACATAATGAGAAAGAGCCTCTCCCAGGCAAAAAAAACCGGAGGCGAAGGGAAAAAAGCCTCCTGGAAGCGGAGGCCTTCGGAGATCCGGGGGTACCAGGCGGCGCTGTATACCACCACGGACGGGGGCGATTACCTTCGGGTCGATTACAATCTGAAGGACAGGAAAATTCGTATTTATATAGAAGACGCGGAAGAAGGCGGAAACCCCTATTACGCCGTTTTTACCGGTGGGCGTATCAGCGCACAGCGGAATGTCACCACAGGCAGGGCCCACCAGGTAGTAGAGAAACTCAAGCTGCGTGGAGATTCATTGCGCACCATTACCAACAAGGAGGTGCGTAAAATCGTTACGGTGGCTTTGAAGCTCGAAGACGTACCTGCCGCCGAAAACGCAGAACAGGCCGAGTCGCGCAAAGCGGTACTGGCCCGCACCCGCAAGCGGTATTTTCGTACGGATGAAGTCCTGCCCGGGGCTTCTAGCGCGGGCAGGACCATGACGGCCGGGGCTTTTTTCAGGGGATTGCTTGATTACGTAGTCGGTATCCTGCTGGCCGTAGCGGTCTTTCTTTATTTTCACAGCTTTATCGCGGCGGGCGTTGCTGCCGCTTTTTTCGGTGTATTTGTCGGGATCGTCGA
>JALOTJ010000106.1 GCA_025457965.1 Spirochaetota bacterium
CTGGCGCACTCCCGAGGTGCTGATCTTTTTGACGCACTCGTAGCTGGGGTGCTTCGAATCGACCGCGAAGAACACGTACTCGCCGGTATCGGCCATCTTCGCGAACACCGACACCAGCGCCGCCTCGTTGCCGTTGCCGATGTAGTACTTGTCGCCCCGGGCGACATACGTCCCGTCACCCTTGGGATAGAGCATCATGTCGGTTCCGTATATATCGGCACCGTGCTCCTTCTCCGAAAGGCCGAAGGCGAAGATTCCGCCGTCTTTAAGAAGCTTCGCCGCCCTGTGCTTCATCTCCTCGTTTGCGCCCATCCAGATGGGGCCGAGGCCGAGGATGGAAACCTGCCAGGTATACCAGTAACAGAGTCCGTAGAAACCGAGAATTTCATTCATTTTTGCGATGCGCCACATATCCCAGCGCGAGTCGCTCTCTCCGTAGCCCGATGGGGTGAGCAGGGTTGCGAAGACTTTTTCCTTTTTAACGAATTCCAGAAAATCGTCGTACCAGACGCTCGACTGGTCGTCTTCCTTGATTTTCTTCAGACCCTTTTTCTCGAAAAAATCGATCGTCTTCAGAAGAATCTCCCTGGTTTTAGGGTCGACGTCGGCACCGTCATATTTCTTTGGGTTGAACAAAGTCATGGCTACCTCTCAGGTTTTTAACTTAAGGGGGAACGATCTCAAATCAATGTAGCGGGCGCGCCCCCCGTGTCAATATTTTTTGTTTATATAATAGATAATAAATACTTAAATTTATTTAGTTTTTATTGCGCAATTGAATCAGCGTCGATCACCGTCCCCTTTTAAAACCGGGGCTACTTGCGCGTGTTTTTGGCGGCGAGGTCTCTTATTTTCGCCATATCGGAGCCCAGATAGACGTCGTTTCCGATTACAACGGTGGGAACACCCTGTGCGCTTTTGCCGCGTTCTTTCGCCATGCGCATCAAAAGGGCACGGTTATCCTTGTTGTACCACACCTCGTATTTCTTCAGCTCAAGCCGGGGATTGCTCTTCACGAGCGATTCTATTTCAGGCTCGATCTTCTTGCAATGAGGACACTCGCGGCCGTAAAAAAAGTGAAGTACCACTTTTTTGACCTGCGCCTCCAGGGAACGCCTCGTCATCGAGTCCGCCGTGCAGAACAATAGAACCATCATCGTACATAAAGCCGTCGTCCGTTTCATGTTGACCTCGCAACCGGTAAATGGGAATGAACACACTGATAATCGTATGGTCCGCCCGAGAGTCCTGTCAAATTATTAATGCCGATGAAACTGTAATGTGCCGAAATGTCCTTGCCTTATTGCCCGCCATGGGCTACACCTGCTTCCGATGAATCCAGATATCCGACGCCCCGCCTGCCCGTGCGCGGGTCCGCGAGGGTCGCACTGGACCCAATGACCGCGCCGATCCACATGAAAGAGCACCTTCGAAAAGACACGGGAAGCCGCAGGACACTTCATCCGCTCCCGGACAAGATAAAACAGCGCCTCTATCCGGTGGTGCTTGATCTTTTCTCCCGCCGGGACTTCCACCAGGTCAACTTACGCGATATCTCGCATCAGACGGGCATCAGCACCGGCACCATCTATAAGTACTTCTCATCAAAGGAGGACCTCCTCTTCTCCATCCTCGACGAGAAGATGAGCGAGCTTCCCGGGCTTTTCGCAACCCGGGTACAGGGACTCGACAACACCGAGGAGATTTTCCGGAGGATCATCTGGGTTTCCATGGACTTTTATGAGCGCAATCCCGCGGTGGCCATCACCGCGTTCATCACCGTCCCCACCCGCACCTGGATGCAGGAGCACTCATACAGGCGCGAGGACGTAAAAAAAATACTGCGCGAGCTTGTGGAGCGCGGCAAGGAACTCGGCGACATTGACGCTTCCGTCACACCGAGGATCATCGAGATGATGTACTACATGCTCTGCTATCGCCATATCCATACCTGGTATTACCACGGCATGAAATGGAAACTCACCGAGCGCATCGAGGAGATATTCGGTCTGTTATGGAAGGCGGTCAGGCCCTAACGATGATTAAATCTGAACGCGAACGCCGACGGTGGCGTTGACGTCGCGGCGGTTGTAGAGGTTCACCATGGTCTCGCCGGTGATTTTCAGCTTCCACAGGTTGAGCTCGAGACCGATGAGATAGGTCGGGATCGCGTAGTACGGGTGGTATTTGTTCGTTGATTTGAACAGAAGCGTTCCAACCTGGCCATCGGGCCTGAACGCCACGTAACCAGGATCGTCGCTGGACAGAACTCCATCCCCATCGAATTCCATCTTGAAGTAGCCGAAGTTGCCCGTGAGGCCAAATCCCGTATAGACCGAGAAAAGATAAAAAACGTCAAAATACGCAACTGCCTGGGTAGTCAGCGAAAAGATGCCCCAGAGCACGCGCGCCTGGTAATCTCCGTCGAATCTCACCGGAACCGGTATGGGGCCCCCGCCATAATCGACGGTGATGTCGTTGAAATCCGCTTCGTATTCACCCGTCACCTTGATATCGCCATACATGAAATCCCCGCCGAGCGATATCGTCACACCGCCGAAATTGAAGATAAAGGGGAGAAGCTTCTTTTTTTCGACGATATTGTAGCGCAGTTTGGCGCCCATCGAGAGCAGTTTGTAGTCCGAGAGCTTCGCGATATCGGTGGACAACCCGGGGTCCAGCACGGCCTTGCTCAGGCTGAAATACTTGCCGATTACATCGAATCCACCACCGAGACCGACACCGAAAATAAGAACCGGATTGGGCGTTATGCCGGGAAGACTTCCATTATCGCTTTCGGGTCTGGTATCATCGAAATAACGCATGTTGGTCATGCCCGCACCCATGGCGACCCCGACCTGGAAATGCGGGAACGTGCCTATGGTGGACTTTCCGACCGGGTACCCGGTTATGTTGCCCATGGCAAGGGAATCGGCGATGATGGGGCCGTTGAGGTCGGCCTTGTCCTGGACCGCTGCCTCCAGTTCCGTCTGATTGGGAATGGTGACGCCGGGAACGACCGAGCTAAGATTTATATCAGTCTTTGCATAAACAGGACGTGCGGGCATGCACAGCAACGAACAAATCAGCACGAACACCGAAAAGGCAGTCGACCTGTATGCTGAGAAACTCATTCGGGCTTCCGTCCTGATTGGCAGATTATTTGACGCGCTATGCCTGGCTCCGGCTATTCACGCACCCTTAGACGGGCCCGATACACGCCAGCTTCGATACGATCGTAATCACGCCGGGCGCCATCCGCTTCCAGCGCGATTCATCGCTCAACCCGCGCCGGTGGTTGAAATAAACCACAGATGAAATTCGATGTCAATGTTATTTCATCGCCGCATGCCGGTGGTGAGCCGCGTGAGCCCGTCCGAGAGCTCGTTTATGGTTCGCGTGGATTCGGAGATCTTTTCGGCCACCTGCACCAGTTGCTGGGCTGATTCCGAGATGAGCATGAGTGTGGTGCTGGACTCGTGCGAGGCGAGCTGCTGCTCCTTTGTCGAATTTTCGATGCCGCCGGCCGATTCGTAAATGCGCCTGTTCAGGTTGGTGATGATCCTGACGGTATTACCGATGTCGTTGATGAGGTCGTTGATCGAGGTGATCTCGCCGGTGATTTTCTCGATGGTGGCGTTGAGGTTTTCCATGAGCACGGCCGAACGGTCGATCGACTCGCGGCTGCCGCCGAGGTTCGCCCTGTTCTCCCTGATGAGCTTTTCGATCTCGCGGGCGTTCCGTGAGGTGGCGTCGGCGAGCTTGGATATCTGGTCGGCCACGACGGCGAAGCCGCGGCCCGACTCGCCCGCGCGCGCGGCCTCGATCGCCGCATTGAGTGAGAGCAGGTTGACCTGATCGGCGATGTCGTTGATCACCTGGATGAAGCCCGACATCTCGCCGCCCTTCGCCTCGACGATGCCGAACTGCGAGCGCGTGGCGCCGATCTGCTCTATCGATTCCCTGGAATAGCGCTCGATCTCATCGGTCACGCCCTGGAGGATGCCCGAGCTGGACTGGATTTTATTGTAAACCTTTTGCAGATCGCCCACCGCCTCGCCGGCAATCTGCATTTCCTCGTACAGCGACCGCGCGGTATGCGCCACCCCCTCGGCGTTTCCGGACAATTCCTCGAGCGACGCGGATATCTCCTCGAGTGACGCCGCCTGCCGATGGGAAAGATCGTGCACTTCTTCAACGATGCGGTTTTGCTGCGCCGCCTGCGCTTTGAGTACCCCGGCCGATTCGTCGACGCTTTTGCCGACGTCCCGGATCTCGCCGCAGTTTTTATCCGCCTCGGCGGCCATGTCGATGGCGAGCCTCAAAATCTCCCGGGTCGCCCTGGCGCCGGCCGCGGCCCCGATCCCCACCCAGATGTAGATGAGGAAGCGCACGCCGATGACGCTGCCGACCGGACCCTCGGGGATCAGGTTGGGGCGAAGTATAAAAAGGCCCACCTGGGAGGCCACTACCAGTAGGAACGTGAACAGCGATACCCTGACATCGAAGTAAAACACGCTGAGAACGAGGATGATATAATGCGCGGCAAAAAGCTCCCGCGATCCGTATATGACGTACTGAAAGATGAACAGGCAAAGCATCACCCCGAAAATGGCGATATAGCTCGATAACGGTTTCCCTCTGAATCGCCGCGACCAAAGGGCGGTTATCGCAAGGATCGTCCCCAGGGCAACGAGCTCTACCAGTATGTCGGCAAGGGTAAGATATTTCGATCCGGTGCCGGTAAAAAGAATCGCCGCGGTGGCCAGGTTGGCCAGCAGGATAATCCCGGCAAACGATTTATACAGCCGCCGATTGTTGTTAATCAGCACCCGGCTGAAAATTTCCGTTTCTTCCAGCCGTATTCCTTCCTTCCGCCCCTTAGAGAAAAGTCCCATGCTCTCCTCCCTTGAAAGGTCCCGCGGACCATTCCGCCGGTTTCAGTCTAAACAGGCCGCGGATAATGTATTATAATCATGCCATTGCAGTATAAATACAATAATTTGTATAGCATAATTTACATAAAGAAGCGTATCAGGGACAGTCCCGACACCGTCAGGCGCCGAGGTTTTTTGCCTCGGAGAGAACCGCGTCGTAATCCGGCTGATCTCCGATCTCCTTTACAATCTGTTTGTAGGCAAGCCTGCCCCCGGAGTCCACGATAAACACGCCCCTGGCCAGGAGACCGGTCTCCTCGACATACATCCCGTATCGCATGCCGAACTCCCTGTCCTTGTAATCGGAGAGCATGATGATGTTCTCGATCTTGAACGAATCACAGAACCTGCGCTGTGAGAAGGGAAGGTCCATTGATATCGTCACCAGTTTCGCCTTGAGCTTCGCCGCCTCCTCGTTGAACCGCTTGGTCTGCAGTTCGCAGACGGAGGTATCTAGAGATGGAACCACGCTGATGATAACGATTCCGCCCTTCAGGGAATCAAGCTTCACCGGCTGCATGTTTTTGTCGATCGCGGTGAAATTCGGGGCCATATCGCCCACGGGGATATCGCGCCCCTGAAGGGTTACGGGCATCCCCTTGGAAGTGACCACTCCTCTTCGTTCCATAAGCAACCTCCTCTGTTTGAGTTAATGAAAACCGCCGGGTCTCCACGGCGAATGCACTCCAGCTTATCGCGGAATACGGTTATGCAATACACATAAAGACCGGGCGGGTTCTTTCATTTTTTTTGCCTGAGCAAATGCCCCGCCAGGCGCTTACCCAGCCCGATAATCGTCAGAACCGTCGGCCTGTCGAGTGATTCGGGGAAGACACTTGCGTCGCAGACGTACAGACCCTTTACCCCTGTCATCAGGTTCTTGTCGAGCATGGTATCGATCCGCACCGTGCCGCTGGGATGCGTACCCATAAGCGGCCTGGTAAAGATGGTCGACGAATCGGCCCTGGCCTTGAGGAGAATCTTTTTGCATACCGCCTCGGCCTTCGAGAGCCGCGACCGGTCGCCGGCCGTCAGCTGTTTGCTTATATACTTCGGATACACCCCTCCCGAAATATCGTCCTTGAGCTTGATCATCACACCAAGAATGTTTCCCCAGCGCGGCCATCTGAGCGCGTGCCTGATACCCACGCGAACGGCCCCGAGCGGATAGAGCAGCCACGGGTCGATAAGCGTGGAGAGCATGTAGCCGTCCTCGTCGTTCTCCCACGACCATGTCATGGGGGGTTCCTTCCCGATTCCCCTGTCCTTAATGAAACCATACACCATCACCGTGGTGTCCATCGTCATCCCCGCGCCCGCCTCATTGAAACCGGACGCCTGGAGTATTCGGGGACTCCCGATGCCTCCCGCGGCGAGCACAACCGTTCCCGCGCGCACCGTAAAGGGCTTCATCCCCATGCGTCCCTCCACGCCCGCGGCGTGGCCGTCCTCAACCAGGACGCGCTTTACCCGGGCCCCTGTCAGCACTTCAAGTCCGTATCCCCCGGCTTCATCGACATACTCCGCCGCGTTCCATTTCGCACCGCAGCGACAGCCCAGCATACACGAGGCCGTACAGTCAAAATGCTCGCTCCGGGAAGGCTGCATGAACTTGGGCTGTGCGTACCACCTGTAGCCCAGGTCGCCCGCGGCCTCGGCGATCCGCGTGGATGCCTTTCCCCGAAGCTCGGCCGGCAGCGGCGCTATGGAAAGCTCCTTCTCGGTCTCGATAACCTCTTTGTCGATGTCGATTTTATATTTCCTCTTCAGCCACGCCGGCGGCCTGGCCGAGCACCCGCAGTACATGCTCGTCGCGCCGCCAAGCATGAGCGGACTGACGATCTGAAGTCCTTCCTTCGTAAAAAGCAGGCTCATCCTGTCAGAATACATCAGCGCGCCGATGTAGGTGCCATAGTACGATTTAGCGCGATGATCGATCCCACGCTCCAGTAGCACCACTTTTTTACCGGCCTTCGAGAGAGCACGCGCCACCGTCGCACCGCCCGGGCCCGATCCCACCACAACCACATCCGCCGCAAATGAAAGAGCTTGTGCCATAGCAGCACCCTCCGTTTTCCCGGGAACGTCCCCGCGCCTATCCCTTCTTCAGCGCGTACCTTCCCTTTATAAATCGATATATCGTACCCAGCGCGGGGTCCGACGCCGAACCGATGTCCGTATCGACCAGAATGTCTTTTCTGTTTTGAGCCAACCAGTTATACAGCCGTCCTGCCGCGTCCGTTTCGCTTGCAGCCGCATGACAGATCCCGACCAGCTTCCGCATCTCATCGAGCGCGAAGAAGTTCCGCGCGTTGTTGATGATGAGGATAAACGAACTGCCGTCATCGGCCTCTTTGACGTCGATCGTGGTCTTGTTCGAAACGCCGCTGCCTTTGCGCATGGCGTCCACCGTCGCCATCTTTTTGCGATCGGCGTGATCCTTCATCACTCCCAGGTTGTGCTTCAGTACCGCCGCCTGGCGGATCAGGTGGCGGATGCCCTCAGCGTCCAGCCCGGAGGCCGCGGCGCGCAGTTCGGCCAGGAGCGCGCTTTCCGCGCCGCCGGCGGCGGTTGGTTTTCGCGAGGGCGTGCTTTTAGCCTTTGTTCTTGGAGAAATTGAGGGTTTTCTTTTGGTCGGCTTAATTTTCACTGCGTGCTTTTTCGCTACCGCCGCCGATTTATTTTTCGGTGCGGATTTCACTTTCGCCGCGGGCTTTTTAACCGTCTTTTTCCCGGCGGTCCCTTTCACCGCCTTACCGGTTTTTACCGACTTCTTCATCGCTACCACCCTCCCCTTTGTTTTATTTCCGGATGATGAAAAACTCCGTGCGCCTGTTCTTTTTACGCCCTTCTTCGTTCGCATTACTCGCAATCGGCTTATCCGCCCCAAAGCCCACCGCCGAAAGCCGCTCCGGGCTTATGCCGTTCTTGATCATGTATTCAGAGACCGCATCGGCGCGCCGCTCCGAAAGCCGCTGGTTATGGGCCTTCTCCCCCGTGGAATCGGTATGGCCCCGCACCTCGATCTTCATAGAGGGATTCTTCTTCAAGATGCCGACAATCCTGTCGAGCACGTCGAGTGATTCCTTTTTTAGATATGCACGGTCGATCTCGAAGTAAATGCTGTCCATCACGATGGTCTTGCCCTGCTCTATCCTTTCCAGCCTGATCGAGCGTTCGTCATCGCCGCGGTTTACGACGATTTTTTTGGGGATAAATCCATCCGAATTCGCCATCACCTCTACGCCGTCGGTGTCGGGTACCTCGATTATCTCTCCGGGTTTGCCCACCGTAACTTCCTTCGAATACACCAGCCTGTCTTTCTCCCACTTTTTAACGCTCACCCTGGCGCCGATCGGTTTGTCGCCCTCATCGGACACGGAGAGCTTCATGTTCCGAAGCGGAAGGGTCTTCTCGGGTTCCCGCTTTACCGGTTCGAGAAGCTCCTCCTTTTTCTCTGGACGCAGCGCGGTATCGGCCACCGGCTTTTCACCTCCCGGTTTGTAATACCCGCTCCCTCCCTTTACGGTGCGCGGGTAGTACTCGGTGCCGACGGCATAGAGATAGTTGCCCGCCGGGAGAAGCATGATACCCCTCGAGGCAACGGGCTGAGACGGAGCGCCCGGAAACGGCGATATAAACTCCCACAGTTTCTCGTTGTTCGAAAACCTGAGAGCCTTGAGTGAGGTAAAGGAGAGGTCGCGGCCTCCCACGTTCCGCTGGACGGAATGCGCTATGTATATCTGATCGCGTATCGTCACGAAATACGGACCGGTCCGCTCGCCGAAGTCGATATCATTAAGCACACCGCCTCCGGCCGGATCGACCGATACGATTCTCCTGTTTCCGACCGAGAAGATGATTTCACGCTCGGTGAAACCGGGGGTTGACGTTATATGATCGCCATACTCTTTCGACCACAGAACCTGCCCGCTCTCGAGGGACAGACAAAAGAGTCTGGCGCCGGAGGCGATGTAGACATTCCCCTTGTACACCACCGGCGGGTAGATTACGGGCGGCTTTTCTATTACGGTTTCCCATTTAATTTTTCCGCTGTCGGCATAAAGGCAGAACACCGAATAGCGGTCCTTGCTGAAATCCATCGACTGGGTCAGCACATAGCGGTCGTAAAATGTGGGGAACCCGCTGTAGCTTCCTATCGCGCTGTTGTTCCAGACGGTTCTGCCATTCCTCAATTCACGCGACATGAACACATTCCTCGTACCGTAGAGAATCGCGTCGTCGGAAACGAAGGGGTCTGAATAAATACCGTCGACCATTGCACCGGAGGTCTTACCATAATGCTCCTCGGGCATGCCCGTACGGGCCCATCGCACCGTGCCGCTGTTTTTATCTATGGCATAGATCGCATAGGAGTCCGAGACATAGAGAGTGTCCCCCTT
>JALOTJ010000029.1 GCA_025457965.1 Spirochaetota bacterium
CAGCGTCGTGAAGACGTTGAGGAACCCGTAGATGACGCCGAAATGCTTCTGCCCCAGGCACGAGGCGGTCATGAGCGGCGGAAGCACCGTGCGCACCGAGATGGCGAAACCGAAGAGCACGTTGAACGCAACGGCGACCCAGAAGACTGCCGCGCCGTAGAGCAGACCGATCGAGACGGTCAGCCCGACAATGCACGCGATCAGGCTTTTCATCAGGCCGATGCGGTCGGCGAGATCGCCCATAACGAGCTTCCCGGCCACAAGTACGGCCATGTGAAGCGACATGAGTGCCGCCGCGGTGGACGGGCTGATGCCGATGTCGTGCCGATGTCGGTGAGATAGGGGACGATGTGGTGCAGCACGCCCATGTTGGCAACGGCGATGAAGAGGATCATCCCCGCCAGCAGCCAGAAGGCCGGCGCGCGCAGGGCTTCCCTCGCCGTGAAGCCGGAGGCGGCCGCCTCCTCGTGCGCGGTACCGCCGGGCTTCGCCCCGTAGGGCGCGAGACCCTTGTCGGCGGGACGCACCCGTACGATAAAGAGCGCCATCGGGATGGTGCAGATTCCCACGATGATTCCCAGCACAAGATACGCGTTCGCCCAGCCGTGGTTTTCGATGAGCCAGTTGGAAAAGGGATTAAAGATGAAGCCGCCGATACCCGTCGCCGCGAAGACGATCCCCATGGCGAGACCGCGCTTCTCCTCGAACCAGTTGGTTATCATCATCGAAACGGGAATGATATGCGTACCGGCACTGCCGATCCCGAGAAAGATCGAAAGCGCGTAGAACTGGCCGAGCGTCCTGCACTGTGAGAAGAGCGCGAAGCTCACGGTCATGAGCGTGGTGCAGATGCCCATCACCAGGCGTATGTCGTAGCGCTCCAGCAGCTTTCCCATCAGCGGCGCCATCACCATCATCGCGAGCGCGGCGATGGTAAAATAGAGCGCGAAGGAGCCCCGCGTAAAACCGAGGCTTTCGATTACGGGCTTAAAGAAGACGCCCATCGAATTCATGATGATGCCGATGCCGGCGAGATTGAGCAGAAATCCCGCGACGACGATCCACCAGGCGTAATGAATACGGCCCTTCTCACCCATACCCGACCCTCCTTCTGTTCCCCCGCAAGTGTTCCCGGGGTTGTTGCACAACCGTGTTAAGCGACGGCACTCCCCCGCCGCGGGCGGGAAAGACGACATCCACCAACCCAGGGGGAAGTATGATTATTTTTCATACCGCCGTGAGGCATACCTCCGGAGGCGGCACGTCAGCTCAATACCGCGGCCTCATGACTTTTTGACTATCAGGTTCTGCAATCCCAGCTCCTCGAGCGCAATCGGAAACATGTGGAAGGCCGGCTTGATCACCGGCAGGAGCTTAAGCATGGCCGTTACCTTGCCGCCCTGCTTGATGATACCCTTGGTGATGCCCGCTATCGGGTTTTCGAGGCCGTGCCAGAAACGGTGGGAGTGGTCCGCCGGCTGCTTTGACCACACGTCGGCCTTCAGTTCGCAGGGCCCCAGGTAATAGGTGCCGTAATAGCCTTTCTCCTGCGGCGGGTTTTTTAAATCGATCGTAATCTCGGCGTCGGGATCGGTGTACATGAATTTGATGATGATGCCCGCCTTCGCCATCTTGGTGCCGATCTTCGGGTCCTGAAGCACGCGGCCCAGGAAATAGCCGTATATTTTGTACAGGTCGTCCGCGTCCTTGTAGTACTGGCTCATTTTATTCTCCTTTTATTGCGTTTGATTCCGCGGTGACACCCCGCGCTCCCGCCGTCTTTACGATCGCAGGTGCACGATCACCGTTCTGCTTCGACCGGGCTTTTAGCCGGCAGAAGCGCACAGTCGAGAAAACGCTCGTCGTATACGGCCCCGATAAGCAGCCGGTTCCTCCATCCCGCTGCCGCGCTCGAGCCGGAGAGCTCGCCGCCGCCGTTCAGATATACCCGGGTGACATCGTATCCTCCCTCCTCCAGCGGCCGGATGCGCACCACCTCGGAGGGCGACAGCGCCGCGGCGTCCTTCGAGTGTGCGACGAACGAAAGGAGCTTGGCGTGACAGCCGGCCCAGATCGAACCGTCCGCATCCACATCCAGGTTGTCGACACCGGTACCGAGCGACACGGCATCCTTCTCAATCAACTCGCCCGTTCGGGCGTTGCGCGCGTAGACATGTACCTTTCGTCCGACAGTCGCCCCCACGTACAGCGTCGCACCATCGGGACTGATCGCGATTCCGTTGGCATAGGCGATCCCCCCGGCTGCTTTTTTAAATCCCTTCCCATCGTAATAAAGGATATACGAAATCGGAAGCTGGAGGTAATTCTCAAGCTTCTTTCCTATCACCGATGTCGCGCCGTGGTCAATGCTCACGTAGAACTGGCGGGGACCCACGGCCAGGATGTCGTTCGGGCTAGAGAGCTCCGGACCCGCGACGGTCTCGCGGTGATACAGCCTTCCGTCGCGATAGGCGAAAATCTCGACGGTGCTCGAACCCGTTGACTCGAAGAAATGGCTGTCCATACCCATGTTGACGACAAAGAGCAGTTTCGTGCCGTCGGGGGCCCGGTACAGGTGAATGCCGTGCGGAGTGAAAGCCCCCTTGAAATCGGTTTTTACCAGCACGGGTTTCGCTCCGGGAGTCGTGAGCGAATAGGCGATGATGCCGGCATTATGGGCCGTTCCCGCCATGGCGGCCCTGCGATCGGTGAATGAAATAAGCGCCGTGTCCTTTGCACGATCGATGACGACATCCTCGGGCCCCGGGAATCCCGTTACGGGGACACAGCGATACAGCGAAAACGGGACTATGCGCTTGAACTGCCCCGCGTTCCAGAGCGTCTTGAGGGCGAACGACACAATCAGCAGAACCGGTACAAGAATGAAAAGGATCGTCTTCTTTGCTTTCATCGTCCCCTCCTCCGGCGCGTCTTACGCTGAGACCGGATCCATTTTTATTTTCGCTGGTCGAACCTTCGCCCGAAGATCATACCCGCTACGCCTATTTTCAGCATCTGGAGCGTCCCGCCGGCCACGCCCCACGCCTTGGCGTCGCGGTACATGCGCTCGACCGGGAACTCGCTGCTGTAGCCGTATCCGCCGAAAACCTGCATGGCCTTGTCGGTCACGTCCACCACCATCTCGTTCGCGTATGCCTTGGCCATCGAGGCCTCGTATATAGAGGGCAGACCCTGACCGGCCCCGGAGGCCGCCCGGTACACCAGCAGGCGCGCAGCGTCGAGCTTCGTGGCCATGTCCACCACCAGGAACTGGACGGCCTGGAACTCGCAGATGGGGCGCCCGAAGGCATTGCGCTCCATCGCGTAGGCCTTCGCCTCGTTGAGCGCGCCGCCCGCCACGCCCAGGCACATGGCGGCGTTCCCGCAACGCTCGATGTCGAAGGTCCACATGAGCTTGCCGAAGTCCCCGGGCGGAACGACGAGGTTCTGCTTCGGCACCCGCACGTCATCAAAAAAAAGGTCGCACGAGGGCATGCCGTGCAGGCCCATGTAGCGCTCCTGCTTGCCGAAGGTGAAGCCCGGCATGCCCTTCTCGACGAGGAGGCCGCCGATGGCCTTGTATCCCTTCGCGTCGCCGAAACGCGTGTAGACCATGTAGTGGCTGGCGTGCCCGCCACCGGTAATGAAGGCCTTTCTTCCATTTAGTACGTACGAGTCGCCGTCCTCCACCGCCTTTGTGCTGAGCGAGGTGAGGTCGGACCCGACCTCCGGCTCGGTCATGCACACGGAGACGCTGAGTTTCCCGCTGCAGACACCCGGAAGGATCCGCTTCTTCTGCTCATCGGTGCCGAAGAGGTCGATGACCCGCACCGGCCCCACGTTCGACTCGAACACCGGCGCGGCGATCATGGGGCTGAACTTCGCCAGCTCCTCGACCGCGAGAACCGCGTTCACCGCCGGCTGTCCGCCTCCGCCGTGCTCGGGCGAGAGCGTCATGCCCAGAAGCCCCATCTCCGCGTAACGGTCCATCAGCTCGAAGGGAAACTCACAGGTCTCGTCGATCTTCTTTGCAAGCTCCCTGAAATTCTCCCGCTCCCCCATGGTCCGGAGCGTTTCAACCAGCATTTTTTGTTCTTCGCTTAACGTGAAATCCATGCCTTCTCCTGTCTCTGCCGTTAGTGTCCGCTAAATGATGCGAGCGAGCTCCTTTATGTCGCGGAGCTTCTCCATTCCCATCACCATATCGATGATCCTTTCCAGTTTCGCCGCGTCGCGTTTCCCCGCGAACCGGCGCAGCTTCGCCGCGAGGTCTTCCGCTTCCATTGGATCGCGCGGGTCGCCTTTGGGAATATCGGTCTGTTTCACCAGACGTCTGCCGTCCTTAAGCACTATTTCGACGCGGCTGGAGGTCTTGTCCGGATAGGCCTTGTTGAGCTCGTCGTCGGTACGGATCGAGACGCGCTTCGCGAGCTCGAGCACCGCGCCGTCGGCGATCCTCCGCTCGGTGAGCTGTCCCGGCCCCAGGTCGCCGTCGAGGATGCAGACGGCGACGACGTAGGGGATGGAAAACTGCGCCGAGACGAAACTCCCCCCCTCGGGGACTCCCTTGCCCACCGCCAGCTCGGCAATCCCGTAGGTATGCACCGCGACCGAATCCACGTCGCCCGCCTTGAACGCATGTTCCTTTACGAGTTCAAGGGCGGCCTGCGCCGCTCCGTGCGTGTGCCTGCAGGCCGTATAGGGCTTGAAATAAATGTCCATTATGGAATAGTGTTCGCCCAGACCGTCGGTGAGGCGCTCGACCTTCGGCTCTGCCTTTGCCGTTATCTGCGTAAAACCGCCCTTCAGCGCCGAGCCCTCGAGCACCTCGGGACAGCCGGTGATTCCCTTCGAGGCGAGTCCCGCCGCCATGATGCCGGCGCTCGCGGCCTGTCCGCCCTGCACGATCTTTATCGTATAGCCGCCCATGAGCTGTTCCGCCATCGAGAGCGGCAGGAGGTAGCCGGCGTTCCCGATTGCGTTCAGCATACCCGCCTCGTCCAGCCCCATGAGCTTCGCCGCTGCCGCCGCCGCGCCGAAGGTGCCGCAGGTGCCGGTGGGCAGAAATCCCGAAAGCGTGTGCCAGGGATGCATGGCCGCGGCGGGCCGGTCGGCCGCCTCGTATCCCGTTACCACCGCCTCGATCACCTTCCTGCCGCCAAGCCTCAGGGACTCGGCCAGCACAAAGGCCACGGGCAGCACCGCGCAAACCGGATGGTTCCCCCCGAAGCGAAGGCCGTCCTGCGCCTCTATGGCCTCGGCCGTGGTGCCGTTTATGAAGGCCGCGTTCTGCAGCCCCGTCTTGAACCCGCAGCCGAGCGCGGTCGCCGCCTTCGGCCCGCCGAGCGATTCCACGTACCCGACAACCGCGCGTACGGCGTCCAGCTCGAGCGAGCCGTAGATGTTCGCGATGTAATCGATCACGCAGAGCTTGGCCTTGTGTATCACCTCGCGCGGCAGCGAATCGAACGAAAGGTCCGAGCAGAATCGCGCGAGTTTTATCGTGTGGTCCATATCCACCTCCCGGTTAAGCCGTTTGTGTGTATACCGTTAACAATTCGGGTTCCCCCGTGTGATTTCGTTTCTACCCCGCCGAACGCGGGGTAGAAACCGTCCTCGCCATGAAACGGCACTTTCAACAGTAGAGTTATTGTTTTACTGAATGTCATTGCGAGCCCCGGCCGTATCGGGGCGCGGCAATCTCATGCAGTATCTGGTTTTTTTCCTATAACTTTTTGCCTTTTGAGATCGCCACCTCGGCCTGTGGCCTCCTAGCGATGACATTTTTGTCAGTTATGCAACAAGTCTGGTATATGAGCATATCATACGTATCCCCGCTTTTCGTATATCTTGATCATCCTGAACGGATCGAGCACCTCGCGAAGGGCCGTTAGCTCCTCCGCCCGCGGCGGTTCGGTCTCGCGTACGTCGTCGGCCACGTTCAGTTTCCACGGCGTGAGTTGTACCACCTCGTCGACCGAGGTGTCGGGATGGTAGCTCGCCAGGTACGCCTCCTTCGTCGATTCGTCGAAGCGCATGACGGCCTTGTTGGTGATGATGACCTTCGGCCCGGTCCCCCGGGGAAGTCCCCATTTCTCGCGCGCGCCGGGACCGTCGAGGTAGCCGGGCGTGGTGATGAAATCCACGCGCTCGGCGAGGCTTCGCCTGTCGTGGAGTGCGATGATGAGCACGTGCTTCGCCAGCGAGCCGATCGGGTTCGCCCCTCCCGAGCCGGGAAGGCGGCTTTTCGGCCTGTCGTAATCGCCGATCGCGGTGGTGTTGATATTGCCGAACTTGTCCACCTGGCTTCCCGAGAGGAAGCCCACGTCGATCCAGCCGCCCTGGAGGAACATGCCCATCACCTCCACGAGGCCGCCGATCATCGCGGCGCCGGGATTGAGACAGGGATCGCCCACCGAAAGCGCCGGCCGGGTCGGACGCGCGTCGTAGACGCCGGACTCCTGGAGCATTGTCGCTCCGGGGGCGTGCGTGTATTTCGCGATATTCGCCGACATCGTGGGGAAGCCTGTGCCCACGATGACGATATCGCCGTCGCCTATCTCGCGCGCGCCGCAGCACGCCATGAGCTCGGGTTTTATATAGTCGTCAGGATGCTCAACCATGAGTACTACCTCCTACACCCGCTTTTCGAGGTCCTTGGTAACGAAATGCGCGATATCCTGCAGATACCTCAGGTTAATATGCTTTCTTAACGAGGCCGCCATCAGGTTGGAAACAAAGGTGAGCAAATAGGAGGGCTCTAGAAACGGCGATTTCATCCCCAGCCGGTTGCCGATCCCGAGGTTGAGGTCGCTCGTCGTCATGACACACTTGTCGATCGTCGTGATTTTCTTCGCGTTAACGACCCGGGCCCTGGTGCAGCTGCCGAGGAGGTATACTTCATTACCGCGCGCGTCGATCTCCTCGTCCACCTTTCCCATCACGAGAACGCTCGGCTTTGCCGTTCTGAACGCCTCTTTGCCACCGTACATCTCGAAGACGCTGAGGAAAAGCTTCAGGCCCATAAGACATCCATACTCGCATTTGCTCCTGTCGTCCGTTCGCGAATAACCCTGGTAAAACCGCAGCGGCGTCTGCAGGCGTTTGAACTCCCGTTGTATGTCCTGCCAGCGGTAATACTCCTCGTCATAGGGCATGAGTCGTTTCGCCTGGGCCGCAAGTCCCGCTATGCTCGTAATATCCCCGGCGAGATGTACATCCTCCAGGCGCTTCGGCGTATATCCGCGCTCGATCGCCCGTTTGAGATAGGGAACATCTTTTATCCCGTACCCCAGGAGGCGCGAGGCGACGATGTCCACGGCCATGGGATTCCGCCCCATGATGATGAGCCCGAGCTTGCGCACGGTCGGTATGATCTCGTTGGCCACCCCGACATCGATCGCGTCCATCACGATGAAATCGGGATACCCCACGGCGAGCAGGTCGACGATCTTGTCGGGAAGCATGAAGTCGTGCCGGATGGCGCGTTCGTCGTCCGAACAGATCCCGATGTTGAGCTTAACCGCCCCGGTAACGTTGACGACGTTGTGGCATTTAAGTTTCGGCAGGTAAACCTTCGAGTCCGCCCTGGCCATTTTGCGCGACACCCGCAGGGTGTTGTGGACGACCCCCCCCACATGCAGCTGGTCACGCCGCTCCTCGTCAATGCAGAAGATATTCACCTTCGCACGGGCATTCTTTTTAACATCCTTTATCATGTCATAATAACCGGCCTGCTTGTAGAACATGCGGGTGGGTATGCGCATTCCCGTGTTCTCCCCCAGGTCGACGCGCCTTACGCCTTCGGCGTTCGCCAGCACCCCCAGCGCCGAGGCGACGACAACGGTGCTCGTATGGGCGTTGGTGCCGAGCTTTCCGCCCTTGCTGGCATACACGACGTTGGGCTTCACGAAAACATTCCCTGCCGGTTTGTAATCCAGATCCTTCATTCCCTGCCTGATAATTGCCTTGATGGCATCCGCGTCATATTCCTCGCATTTTCGAATAATGACGGTACTGAACGGGTCTTTGATACTGGTCTTGGCCGCTTTTCTCATTCATATCCTCCCTGAAGAATTTACCCTTTAACGGGTTCACGCCCGGATAAAAAATCAGAATGCATAGCTCACCGGATAACTGTAGTCAAACTTCGCCTGGAGCTTTTTGAACTGGGGATAACCGAATTTCTGGATGTACTTGTGCGTGTATTCCGCGCGGTCTTTAACGCCGAAGATCCACTCGTCCAGGAATGCCTGGAAGCCCTCCTCCGTGTTTGAGGCCTGCTGGTAGGTGTAACCGAACGAGAAGTCGACATCGTAGAAGCCCGGCGTATAGCCCGGGTGCGCGCCGAAGGGCTCCTCGGTGACGGCGACGACCTTGAAGGCCGGAACGATGGTGCGCGAGGGGTCCTTTCCGATCGTTTCGCGGCTGACGATGCGCTCGCAGCTTACGATCACCTTCTTCGCCGCGTTCGCGCCCCACTTGCAGTCGCCGCCGATGCCCCACATCTGCGCGTTGCCGTCCTCGTCCGCCTGCTGAACGTGGATAATCGCCACGTCGGGATTGAGCGCGGGTACCAGCATCACGGGGCTGCCGTCGAAGGGCGAGTCGATCATCCGGTACTTGTTCTCACCCATGAATGCCTTCGCCTTCATCAGATCGGTGCCGACCATGTCCTTCACCGGGACGAAGGGCATGCCCATGGCCCCCGCCATGAGCATGAGCGGCAGCGAGAGGTTCGTGTACTCCTCGAGCTCGATTTTATGCGGAATGCCTTTTTCGATCGACCGCCGGTAACAGCGCGCGAGACCGTAAAGCCCGAGCGAAATGAAGGTGGCGATGAAGCGTTTGACGCATCCCGCGCCGATCAGCATGTCGAAATCGTCCGCGGCGTTGCTTCGCGTTACCGTAAGCTCCCGTTTTTTCTGGCGGATGATCTCGTGCACCGCGGCGAACGGCGGGCGGCAGACATAGCCCCCTATGAAGAGAAAGTCACCGTCGTTCACGAAGCGCCTGACCGCTTCGGACGTACTCATCACCTTGCTCATTATCCCTCCGATATACACAGCGATGATGAAGCCGGGGGGCGCGGACGCGCCCCCCGGTACCGGTTACAGTTCGAACTCGGTGCGGCTGATGATCTCGTCCTGGGCTATTTCGGAAAGCCCCGTAAATTCCGCGGAATAGCCGCTCACCCTTACCACGAGGTCGCGGTGCTTTTCGGGCTCGCGCTGCGCCTCGCGCAGCACTTCGCTGTCGAGCATGTTAAACTGGACCTGAACGCCGCCCTTTCCGAAATACGCCCGGATCAGCGAAGCCAGGTTCTGGTTCGAGATCTTTTTCCCCTGGAAACGCATATTGAGATTTACGCCGTTATATGCTTTTGTAAGCGGGAGCTTCGTTATGGAGTTCATGAGCGCCGTCGGGCCCGACACGGCGTTTCCCGTGGTCGGCGTTATGCCGTTGCCCAGCACGTCGCCCGCATAGCGCCCGTCGGCCGTTGCCCCGGTGAATGCGCCGAAGCTTATATGAAATCCCACCGAGAAAATCCCCGGCCAGAACCTTCCGCCGCGGAAGTTCGGGTACCCTGAAACCACGTCGCAGTAATGGTCCATCACCCTCGCCGCCATGGCATCGGGATCATCGTGATCGTTGCCGTACTTGGGAACGCGGTGCAGGAAGTAGGCGCGTTTTTCGTCGACGTCCTGCCAGTCGTCGGAAAGCCATGCAGCGAGGTCCCCGACGGTAAATTTATTTTCATCGAACACCGCGGTCTTCACGGCGTACAGGCTGTCGGCCACGTTCGCGAACCCCATCATCTGAACGCCGGTCGAGTTGTACACCGCGCCACCGCGCGTGAGGTCAAGCCCCTTCTCGAGGCAGCCGTCGATCATCGCCGAGGCGAATGGTGAAGGCACCCTTTCCGCGATCGTACGGTCGAGGATCTCCATCCCCCGTGTCATCTGTCCCATGAAATGGCGCATCTGCGCGTCATAGGCCTTCCACACGTCGTCGAACGAGGTGAAGCCCGACGGCTCGCCGGTCTCGATCCCCGTGCGGTACCCGAAGACGTTGTCGATGCCGTTCGAGAGCGCAAGCTCGACGCACTTGATGCCGTTGAACTGCACCGCGAAGGTCGAACCGAAGCTCTTGCCCTGCGCGTTGGCCTCGAGGCAGCCGACCACGCCGTAGTCACGCGCGTCCTCGATCGAATGCCCCGCGTCGACGAGCGAGCGCACGACCGCCTCGTCGTTGAAGAAGTGCATGAGCACCCCGTCGCGCGCGTAGTCGACCGCCCGGTTGAAAAAATCGGCCGGCGGGTTCTTCGACAGGCGCACGCCGAAATTCGGCTGCACCGTGCGCACGTCCGCGTAGGCGTCGAGCCCTATATAACTCATCTCGTTCGTCGCGTCGGAACCGTCAGGCCCCATGCCGCCCACGGTCACGTTCTGCGTGGTCTTGCCCTCGGTGCCCTCGCCGCCCGGAATGAAGGCCTCCTCGAGCACGTTCCAGATTTCATTGGTCTTGATGAAGAGAAGGGCCAGGAGCTCGCGCGCCTTTTCGGGCGTGATGCGTCCCGCCGCTGCATCGGCCCTGTAATACGGGTCGAGGACCTGGTCGATCCTCCCGAGCGAAATGGAGTTGCCCCCGGACTCGATCTGCGAAATCAGGTGTATGAAATATACCGACTGCACCGCCTCGTGGAGGCTTTCGGCCGGATGTTCGGGCACGCGTTCGCAGACCCGGGCGATCTCGCGGAGCTCGGCCGCGCGCACGGAATCGCGCTCCTTTTTCGCACTTGCCAGCGCGGCGGCGGCGTAACGGCGCGCGAAGGATATGGCCGCGCCGCACGAGCGAATCATCGCATCATACAACAGGCCCTTCTCGCCTTCCCGCTCGGCGGGCGACAGCCGCTCCATCGCGGCCTTCGCGTCCGCGATGACTCCCGAAAGCCCCTTCGCGAGAACCTTCGAATGGTTCATCGTGAAATGCCCTATGCCGTAGGTGATCTCGAGCATCATCGTAAATATGTACTTGTCCATATCCGTGGAGATGTCCTCCGGCAGAAGCGCCTCAAGCCGGTTCTCCACGGTCTTACCCTCCCAGAAGGGAAGGATCTTCTCCGCCAGATCCCTCTTCTCTTCCGCGGTGATGAGCGCGCGCTGCAGCACGCGGACGTCGAAGTTCTCGAGGTCACCCTCGATCCAGCGCGACTTGTTTTCGGGGAAAAGCGGCGCGCCCTTCAGCTTCGAGGTGCGGCATCCGACGACCAGCTCGTCCTCCCGGATGATGACGCTGATGTTGTTCAGGATATGTTCCAGCGCGAGGCTCATACGGGTAAGAGGATGTTTCTCCCAGTGGCGCTTCATCGACTCGGTCAGATAGCGGGCCCGCTCCACGCAGACCTCCTGGTTCGCGTCGATGATCCGCTGCCGGAGGCGCTCTACGCGGGAGGTCCCGACGGCCGCACGGATTGCGTGCTGTGTATTCATAATACGCCTCCTGTTCGTCAATGGTGGTGCAAACAGGCCGGTGGGATCGGTTTTATATGTTCGGCAAAGGGCCTGTCCGTACGGATACAATACGGTGGAAAGCATGAAAATGCCACCTTTTTATACCTTTATATCCATGTGGTTCACCAGGATCGCGTCGCGCCATGCCCTCGGCAGATAGTTGTTGAGCCACAGGAAGAAGGTGCTCATAAAATCGACCTGGTTGAAGATGGCGGGCTTTTCCGATTTAATCACCTTGTAAATCCTTTTTGCCGCGGCGTCCGGTGTCGGAGCGGTTTTGATGAGCTCGTCATCGCGCGCGATGAAGCGCCGTGCGCGGTCGCGGTAGGGCGAACCCTCGGGCGGAAGCACGTGGATCTTCGCGGCGAAGGTGGTCGATACCTGCGCGGGTTCGATCAGCGCCACGCGTATGCCGAACGGCTCGACCTCGTAGCGGAGCGAGCACATGAGTCCCGTGATCGCGAACTTGCTCGCCGAGTAGATTGACTCGAACGGAAACGGGATGCGCCCCACCAGCGACGACATCGCGATAAGCTTCCCCCCGCGCCGCTCGCGCATGGATGGAAGGAACGCCTGGAATATGGCCGAGGCGCCGATCACGTTGATCTCGAGGCACTTGAGCGCCTTTTCGAGGTTCGCCTCCTCGAACGGACTGAAGAAGCCGATCCCCACGTTGGAAAGCACCGTGTCCACGCGCCCGAAGCGCTCGAGCACGCGGTTTCGGAAACGCAGGACGCCCTTACGGTCGGTGATATCGAGGGATTCGAGATAATGGTTCCCGCCGATCGCGGCGAGCTCCTTCTCGAGCGACGCGACTCCCTTTTTGTCGACATCGAACCCGGCGACGCTGTCTCCCGCCGCGGCGAGCAACTTCGCAACCTCGCGCCCCATCCCATCGCCCAGCCCCGTAATCACCACCACCTGTTTCATTGCCAGCCCTCCTTTTTTTTAACCTCTGTATTTATCCGGCATGCCGCGCTTAGCTCCGACGACAGCCCCGCCGAAGCGGGGAGAACCGCCATCATCGAGATGCGTTATTTCCGCGCGCGATACCACTCGCCCATCTGCTTCATGGATTCCCTGAAATCGGGATACAGCATTGTATACCCCGCGGCCTTGAGCTTGGCATTGTCGACCACATAGTCATCATACAGGTAGTTCACCGCGTCGTATTCCAAATCGGGGATGCTTCCCTTCCGCGCGGCCTTCGCCCCGTCGATCTTCGCCGCTATCTTCACCAGCCACAACGGCAGGTGCAGTTTCGGCGGTTTCGTCCCGAATGTTTTCGACGCGAGGACGAGCGCCTCCTCGAGCGAAGGGTAGTAGTCCTCGGCGATGTTGTACGCCTGCCCCACCGCCGAGTCCAGGTACGAGAGATGGTCCACGGCGCCCGCAACGTCCTCCGCGCGGATGTTCGAGAGGAGCTGTTTCCCATTGCCGGGAATCGCGTCGATTGCCGTCGGGCGCGAGAACGCCTTGCCGGCGCCGTCGTTGCAGCGCGGACCATAGACCGTGCAGGGACGCGTGATTATGGCAGGAAGGCCTTCCTGTATCCTTCGCCATATCACATCCTCGCCGTCGCGCTTGCTGCGGCCGTAGGAATCGGCCGGATCTCGAGGCCCCTCTTCTTTAAAGGGAGTTCCCCTGTAATAGCCGTAAACGCTGGTGGAGCCCACGTGCACGTAGCGTTTGACGCCGTGCTCGAGCGCGAGAGCGGTGATGCGCTCGACCCCCAGCACGTTGGTCGGATACAGCTTTTCGTACGGCGTGGAGAAATTGCAGATGGCGCCGAGGTGGAAGACGCGGTCAACCCCGCCCTCGAAGAGCGGCGGAAGCGTCTCGGGCTTCGTGAGGTCGGCGCCGATGTATTCAACGCCGAGGCGGTCGAAGAACGACGTGTCCTTCCGGGGGCGCGCCGTCGCGCGTACGCGCACTCCCTTTTTGGCCAGGTACTCGACCAGATGACTCCCCATAAAACCGGCCGCGCCGGTAACCAGCGTAATTCCGTTGAACTCCATGAGGACCTCCTCCCGGACTGTCAGCGAGGGCTTACACCTTCTGCAGAAGCGCATCCCCCGATTCTTTCTCTATTTCCTCCCGCGCGCGCCGAAGCCACGCAAGATACATCTCGTTGAAGTTTACGCCGAGCTCCGCGAGCATTCGCACGTAGACGCCCTGTTTGTGCCAGCGGGCCTGGTTTTTCTCGCGGCGCTCGAGCTGTTCCTCGTACAGCGCGATCTGGCCGTCAATGATGCGGATGGAGCTCTCCGGATCGCCGAAGCCGAAAAAGGCAAATCTGAGCAAAAAGGGATCGCGAAGCAGCATGGCCCGCTCGGGCGAGTCGGCCAGCCAGCGGGCGAACTCCTCGCGGCCCTTTTCGGTTATCGAGTAACTCTTCTTGTGCGGACCGCCGTCGTCGGAAGGGACAAGTTCGCCCATTGAAATGAGCCCCTCGTCCTCCAGGTCGCGGAGGTTCGGATATATCTGTCCGAAATTAATCGACCACATGTGGCCGAAGTTCTTTTCGATGTGTTCCTTGATACGATAGCCGTGCATGTCCGTGTAATGCAGCAGGCCGAGTATTGCGTATTTGATCGACATTCGATGCCTCGATTTTCCAGATATTGCGGACCCGGTTCAAATTCCGGGATGGCTGACACAGTCCCCGATTATACAACAACTCAACTATATATAATTTATATATATAGTTTATGTATATAGATTATATATAGTGTCAAGTGCTAATTATCTCAGGCCGGAAAAAAAATCGAAGATCATTCTGTAATTTTTATAATCAACAGTTTCGAGCGATGTGTATATTTCAGGCGGGCATTTCACCCGACTTCCCAGGCACTCAGGCACTCCCTCACCGCATCGAGCGCCTGCGAGCCCTCAAGCTCGAAGACGGTCATTCCCCGCACATCATGCTCGCGCAGCGCGCTGTCCTCGGGCACCCTGCCGAGCAGCCCGAGTCCCTCCGGTATCCGCAGTCCCTCGACGCCGGAAACGCCGGCCGAGCGGTTGAGGATGAAGCCTGCGCTCCTGAATTGCACGGCATCCCGCGCCACATCGAGGATGGTCCGTGCGACAGCGATTCCCCGCGCCGATTCGTCCGAAACGACGAGCAGGTGCGAGACGCGCTCCATCACGCGGCGGTTGATCTGCTCGATCCCGGCCTCGCCGTCGATGACCACATAATCGAAGTTGCCGGCGATTGCGGCGATGATCTCTTTTAACAGGTCGTTAACCCTGCAGTAGCATCCCTCCTTCTCCGGCCGGCCTATGGCGAGAAACGCGAGGCGGCCCCGCTCCTCGAGCGCGCCGAAGAGCCCGTGATCGAGCCGCGCGAGAATATCGGCCCTGTTACCGCCCCCTGTCTTTCCCAGCTCATCGATGAAACGGGTGCGAACATCATCGACCGTAACGCGCGGGGAAAAGCCCAGCGAGGCGGCCAGCCCGGCGGCCGGGTCGGCGTCGATGGCGAGCACCCGCGCCTCCGTACGCTCCAGGAGTATCCGGGTAATTATGGCGCTCACCGTTGTCTTTCCGACACCGCCCTTCCCGCAGACGGCGATCACTACCGCCCCCGCTGCGTCATCTGCCATGAGGATTCTCCTTTCTTAGCGTTTCGCGCAGGGCGCGCAGTCCGTCCACCTCGCCGCATATGTCGGCGTAGTCGCACGCGGCGCAATCGAAGCTCATCTCCTCCGACATCCTGTTCATCGCCGAAATAAGCTTCGACGCCCGCCCGCCTATCGTGCGCAATTTCGCCACGTGATCCGACGTCGATGTAACGAAGAGAATCTCGACGGAGGTGACGTGTTCGCTGGTGCGATACAGCTCAATCGCCGCGGCACCCAGGTTCGCTAGTCCCAGCTTCTTTTCAATCGCGGCGCGGCTCACCCTGCTCCACTCTTTAAGGTACTGCGACGCGGCCCGCATCATGTAACCGTCCAGATTATGGCCGTAACGCATGCGCTCGATCTCACGGTGACGCTCGTGGCAGTTGGCTTCGTTGAAACCGCTTACGCCGAGCAGCACCACCTTCCCGAAGGGAAGGGCGCCCTCTACCGCCTCGCCCAGGTCCGGCCCGGCAACCGCAATGATGCCGTCGCGGACCATGGAGTCGTCATTGGTCCATACAAGAAACGAGGCCGAGTCGAGCCCGGGAGCGCCGAGCTCAACCGCTGTATCGCACTTCATCACGATCGAACCCTTCCTTCCCGGGGGCCATGCCGAATGGTCCGGCGAACGGTATTCATGGAAGGAGGGCCCGGAACGAGCCTCTTCTATAAACACCCTCAGTTCCAGGATGATTTCAGTAAAAAGCTCCACGGCGTGTCAGATCCCGGCGACTCCCGCACCGTCGCCTCCCCCCGTCGCACGGCCTGAGGCCGATAGCGCGTCCAGGGCCATCAGCGCCGCGCCGAGCGCCCCGTTTATCTGCGGGTCATCGAGCTCGAGGAGCGCACAGCCCAGCGCCTCGCCGAGCGCCGTGAACATCCCGCGGTTGCGCGCCACGCCGCCCGACATCACCACGCTCTGCTCCACACCGATGCCCTTTGCGAGCGAGGCCGCCCTCCGGGCGACCGCGTGGTGCAGCGCGTTGATGATGTCGGCAGTCTCCCTGCCCTCGTTCACGAGCGAGATTATCTCGGTCTCGGCGAAGATGACGCACTGGTTGGACAGCGAAAGCCTCTCGGTCGAACGGCCGGCGAGATCGCCCATCTCCCAGAGCGGCACCTCGAGCGCCTCGGCGATGACTTCGAGGAAGCGCCCGGTCCCTGACGCGCATTTGTCATTATACGAATACTGCACCACCCTTCCGTCCGCGGCCATGCGTATCGCCTTCGCGTCCTGGCCGCCGATATCGACGACCGTCCGCGCGGAGGGGACCCTCCATATCGCGCCCCGCGCGTGACAGGCGATCTCCGATTCTATCGCCTGCGCGAACGGTATCCTCGCGCGCCCGTAACCGGTCCCCACTGTGCGGCTCACCCGATCGAGCCGAACGCCGGCCTGTTCGAGCGCCGCGCCCATGGCCTCTTCGGCCGACTTCTCCGGGGACGTCCCGCACCGGACAACCGAACGACCGGCGATCCGGCCATCTGCCAGAATCACCGCCTTTGCCGTCAGGGAGCCCACGTCACAGCCCGCCGTTATCATTTCACACCCCCGGCCGTTTTATCCATGGCTATCAGCGCGGCACCGAGGGCCCCCGCCAGCTGCGGATCGTGGCGCCGTATCGCCCTCAGCCGAAGGCCCAGCATCTTCTCTATAGCGGCAAGAACCCCGCGGTTCTTCGCCACGCCCCCCGTCATGCAGACATCGTTTTCGATTCCCAGGTTGTTCACCAGCACCGCCATGCGGCCCGCCATCGCGTTGTTGATCCCCGCGGCTATGTCCTCGAGCGGGACACCGTCGTTCAGGAACTGGATGACGTCGGCCTGCGCCCAGACGGTGCACGCGTTCGCGAGCGTCACCGGGTTTTTAGACCGGACCGAAAGCTCCCCGAGCTCGTCCAGGCCCACACCGAGCAGGCGCGCCATCACCTCCAGAAACCTGCCCGTGCCCGAGGCGCATTTGTCGTTGGTAACGAATTTGGTGACGGTTCCTTCGGCGTCGAGCCTGATCGCCTTGCAGTCCTGACCGCCGATGTCAATAATGGTCCGCGCCGTCGGCACCATCCAGCGCGCGCCCCTTCCATGGCACGCGATTTCCGAAACCGCCTCGTTGACGAAGCCTATTCGGTCCCTGCCGTATCCGGTCCCCACGCAAAACATGATCTCGCGCCTCTCGACCCCGGCGGCGGCGCACGCGCCGTTCATCACCTCCTCTGCCGATTCACCCGGCCTGGCTTTCGACTTGATCAGCATAGAGCCCAGCACTTTGCCGTCTTTCATCACCACCGCCTTGGATGTAAGCGAACCGACGTCGCAACCGCCGACGATCATACCAGAAGCCTCCTTACCCGTAAAAACTCCTCGAAGCGTGCGCGCGTCGCTTCCCACGACTGGACCCTGTCGTCGAAGGCGTCCGAATACATGATATGCGTCGGGAAGCCGGCCTTCTCCGTTTCGCGGGCGAAGGGTTTCACCATGCCCCAGGTGTTCCGGCATCCCGGTGTTCCGCTGTATACGACGAAATCGGCGCTGTACATCCGCGCCAGCGACAGCGTGTCCTCCAGCCACATGTCCGGCGCGTCGAAGGGCCCGCGTATCGATTTGATCATGGGCATGCGCGAGTTCATAATGGCCACGCTGTCGATCATGGAATCGAGGTCGGTCATATCTATCGAATAGGCTGAGTCTTCCATATGGTTTTCACGTACATGGGGAGCGTCGATGGACCAGTTGCGGCTGAGGATATTGCCCTGCAGGCAGACGCCCAGGTCCTCCGCCATGCGCCACATCCGCATGTTATACGTATAATGATCGATGTAGCAGAAAAATCCGCGCAGGCGCTCGGCACCGCCCGCGAGACCGCTGGCTCCCCGCGCGGCGTTCTCCCGTGCGGCATTGACCATGGACTGGAGCATGTCGGTGCATGGTTTCATTCCGGCGAAGAGAAAGCGCGCCGCGTAATTCATGAGCGTGAAGGCCGGGGGGAGCGGACTCGGAACGATCCTGCCCATCTCCTCCAGTTCGGCGATCAATCCGTCCTGTTTCCGCAATTCGCCCAACACCGCGGCCAGTCGCTCCGCCCGGAGCTTCGTTCCCGTCTGCGCCTCGAGGAAGGAGACGAGCGCGCGGTAATCGTCGCGGTGATACCGGTCGTAGCGCTCTCCCTTCAACAGGGGCGGCATGTCGAGCTGGAAGAATGGGCGGCCGAGCCATTCGGCCGCGAACGCGAAAGCGTTCGCGTTGGTGTCGCACACGCCGGGCGTATCGGTCACCACCATGTCGATATCGACGCCGATGCCGGCGAGGTACGCGCCGAGGCTACCCCGCTGTGACGAACACGATGTTTCGGTAAACCCGGCCTCGTTGCAGAAATCAAGGAACTCGGCGCTCCCCCGGCGATAGGTAAAGGTAAGGAACACCGACATCACCTCCAGGCAGACGGGCGTGATATCCATGGCGTAAAAGATGACCGGTGAAAAACAGAACGAGGTTATTGCGACCTTCCTTCCACGCTCCCTCGCCGTAACGATGTTTTTTAAATACTCGGCGCAGGTCCTGACGAAAGACAGCCCCGGCTCTCCCGTGGAGAGCACGGCATCGATCATGCCGCGGAAGTAGGGTATATACCGCAGCGTGTGGGCATACTCCTTCTCCGTACCGGCCATAAGCTTCGACGCGGCATCGTACGTCGAGTAGAGCATCCAGTCGAAGTTGTATTCTCTCAGCGCGCGCCTCATGCCGTCCTCCTCTTTCCGTCAATGCGCTCGAGGAATGCGTCCAGTCGCATCTTGAGCCTTCCCGTCTCGACCAGCGGCCCGTATTCGCGCTCGATGCGCATGCACGGGATGCCCCGGGCCTCGAGATCGCGTTCGAAGAGGCCGTTCTCGGCGCCGTGCAGGTCGCAGAAACGTATGTTTTGTAAAATGACCCCTTCGACAGACGCGCTCTGTATCGCATCGGTCAGTATTTCCAGACGCCGCCTGTAATCGCCGTACATCCTGGGACAATCGCTCCGGCGCAGATAGCGTTCCGCCAGGGCGCGGACCGGATCAAGCACCCCGTCGTCCACGCGATCGTTGTGGAAGCGCGCCCCGAAGCACAGGTTGTCCGCCACCACCAGCGCGCGATCCCCTTCCAGGAAGCGGACAAGCGCCGTATCGTCACTCGCGCTGCCGACCAGCATAAGCCGGCGCCTGCCCTGCAGGCACCTGGTTTTGGCGCGGAGATCAAGGATGCATTCCTCCAGAAGATCGTTATACGCATCTCTCGGCATCGCCGATCCCGCGATCACGACCGAGAGCGCCTCGGCACCGGCAATGGGCGGCTCCGGCAGCCTGCGCATCCGCTCAAGCTCTTCAAGCAGAACTCGTCCCCGGTTATAGGCGGCGATCGCGACCCGAAGGGCCTCAACCGTTATGCGCACGTCGAAATGGCGCTCGACCGCCTCGATGAGCCGTCGGATCTCCCCCTCGAACCAGTTCACCGTATAATCGGCGAACTTATGGGGGACCGCGAAATGAAAGAAGAACGGCGGAACGACGCCCGCCATGTCCTCCCCGGCCTTTCTCCAGCAGTCATCCAGCCGCCGCATCGAGTCACAGCCGGGCACGATCACCACGCCGTCGAGAAAGTCGAACGCGCCACCCCCCGCCAGCTGAAGCATGCATTTCGGCAGACTGCAGATGAACGGTCCGAAATAGGTATCGCCGATGGTGGTTTCCTGCGCGCCGTAACCCCGGATTCTATAGGGAAGAATCCCGGCCGCGTGGAACACCTCGTCCGGCGCGTACGAGCAGGTATACCCGACCACCCTTCCCCCGTCTTCCTTCCACTGGCGCACGAATTCGTTGTTCAGCGTTTCCGCCGCCTCGATCAATCGCCCGTTCATTCACTCTCCTCCCCGCGCAGCGCCTTCCACAGTGCGCTGCGCGCATCCCGCATGGCCTCGCCTTCCCCCGCCGCCGCGATAATCCCCGCGGCCGCTTTAAGGAGTGGCGGAACCACCTCCGGAGCGATGGGCTCGATCGCGCGCCCGAGACCTTCCATGAACCAGCCGACAGTCTCCCCGAGCCCGCGCGCATCCATCGCACCGGTCAGCTGCGTGAGGAAATCGGGGAGTAAACCAGGACGCAGATCGTGGACGCGGTTGAGTATCTCGAGGAAACGCCCGGATGCCAGGGCGAGGTCCTGGGAACCGATTTCAGTCAGGCCGCGCGCGAGCATATCGGCAAGCTCCGCGTCGGAAAGCGCCTTTTCCATGGAATCCATCCCGCGGGCGAACATCCGGACCCGCCGGCCAAGCCGCTCAAACCGTTCCGTGATGAGCGCGCGAAAAAGCTCCGGGCGTTCTTCCAGGATATCCATCAGACGCCCGCCCGCCTGCTCCAGGACTTCGGTTGTCATAGTGCGCACCTTGATGAGGGCTTCCAGATCGACCGCTTCGATGACCTCCCCCGCGAATCGCGCGACATCCTCGGGAAGGCGCGGCCGCCCCTGCTCGCCGATGAGCTCGCTCCCCGTATACAGCTTCCTTAACACTTCAGCCGCTTCGGCGATCAGCGCGCCCAGACGGGCCCCGTCCGCCTCCCGGACGAGCGAGAGGAAAACATCCGTAAGCAGGTCGGGGGCCAGCCGGTTGAGCGGCGCAAGCGACGCGCGCGCCGCGTCCAGGGCCGTGTTCAGCAGGGCCGGGGCGATGGACATAAGGCATACGACCTTGGCCGGGTACCTCCAGAGCTCCTCGTTGATCGCACCGAGCAGGGCCACCATGTCGGCCGACGATGAATCGACGCACTCCTTCAGCTCCCCGAAATCGGTCGCAACTATCCACTCGCGCAGATGAGGCGTGATCCGTTTTGTGAAAAAGAGCGGATCCGCTTGATGCAGCGAATTCAACATGCGAAGTATTGCGGTGAGCTGCCTGCCGAGCGTGCCGCCCGGGCGCGAACGCTCCAGGCAAGCGGCGACAAGCGCCTGCCGGTCGTCGGCAGGCAGCGATTCCATGCCGGCGAGGAACGACTCCATGACGCCTAACACACCGCCGGCGATGTGCGGAGAGATTTCAGCAAGATCGCGAACCACCGCCGGATCGGCGCAGATCTCGTTTATTGTGCGGCCGGAATGCCCGGACCGCCCCGCGAAGCCCCATGTGAGGATTTTCGCAATGACACCCGCAACCGCCCGCCGAAACAGGCTCGTACCAGCCCAGGCCGAAAGTACCGCCGGAGCGCCGACGGCGATCAACGAATCAAACTCCCGGCTTCCCGCCAGGGCGGCCGCCAGCCTTCTCGCCGGGCCGCCGTCCGCGGCGGCGGTATTCCTTATCAGTTCCTGTTCCGTCATGACCTGCCGCCTCCTTCTCCGGCCGTTCTGATCATCGGCACACGGACCATCCCCTCAGGCTGAAGCGCGTCCGCCGGACGGTTTTCGGCGGCGCCCGGCGGAGGAGCCGGCGTCAACGACCGTCTTTAAAAGCCCGAGCTGTTCGCCAAAATCCACGCCCGCCGGAGCGAGGAGCGAGTGATACATGAGTCCGATTACGGTTATAAATATAAACGACGCCGCCTTCGGTGTTACGTTCAGATAGGCGGCGATCGCCTTCCGATAGGTGTCGGAAAAACGAACGATCGCCTCCTGCCCCGCCAGCGCCCCGTTGGAGCGGTAAAAGTCCACCGCAAGCAGCATGATGTTCTGGTAAAAGGCGCGGTTGCGCTCCCAGTGCGCCGCGATCCGTCTGTAAATCTCGTCCTGGTCGCGAAGCGGGCGGATTTCCTTCAGTATCGCCGCGATGTCCAGTTTACTCTCCTGCTCGAAGAGCTGCTCGAAGACGTCCTTTTTCGTTGGAAAATAATGATAGAGCGTGCCGGTCGAAACGTTTAGTTCCCGGGCGATCTCGCGCATGGTCACGTCGGCGTAGCCCTTCCTGCTGAAAAGCGCGAAGCAGCCCTTGAGGAGCTCCCTGCGGTACTCGTCGCGGTCGACGATCTTCGGCATCAGCGTTTTCCCCGTCCCGTGCGCGGGCCCTTTTTCGCCCGCTTCGTCCGTTCGGCGAGGTGACGGGCCAGGCGCTTGCCCAGGCAGACCAGCGTGAGCACCGGTGGAAGCCCCCACGTCTCGGGAATGACCGAGCAGTCACAGACATACAGATTTTCAACGTCCTTAACCTTCAGGTTCGAATCGAGCATGCGCCCTATCCGTACCGTTCCGCCCGGGTGTGCGGCGAGCTTCCATGTGCTGTACAACCCCGTCGCTCCGGCGTGGTGCAGGATGTTACGCGCGATATCGGCCCCTTTGCGGAGCCTCTCCCTGTCGGCAGGCGTAAGCTTCTTGCGCACGCCGCCGTTGTCGGTAAGCCTTCCGGCGAGATCATCCCGTATTTTAACCATGATGCGCAGGGTCTTGCGCGACTGGAATATTCTCCAGAAACGCAGCGACATCACCGCAAACAGCCGGTCGAGCATGGTCTGTACCGCGAGGTCGGTCATAACGAAGCCCTCTTCCGAAAAAATGCAGCCGGCGCTCATGGGTATCTCGTCCTTTCTCCGGCGAACGTCTTTAACGGTGCCGCACACGGTAACGAGCGGATCGAAAAAGAAATCATACCCGGATTCGCGAACGCCGCTCTTTCGCAAGATCACCGGAGAGCCTATTCCGCCCGCCGCGACGATAACCGTGTCGGCGAAGGCCTCTCGCGTGCGCCCCGAGCTTTTATACTTCACCCCGACCGCCTTCCCGGCTTCGATGATCACCCCGCTCACCCTGGCCCGGTTGACGAGGACCGCCCCCGCCGAAACCGCCTCTTCGATGAGCATGCGGGCGCTCCATTTCACGCCATGCGGGTCTCCGTAATAGCCGAACCGCAGGCCGCTCTTCCAGCGGTCCTGATACATGAACTTGGGAAGCCTGTTCCAGTCAAAACCCAGCGCCCGTGCGCTCTCCATGATTCTCGTCGCCATGGGCGTCATCATCTCATCCTTCAGCGGAGCGATGGGAAGCTCTGAGCGCGCCTCTTTTTCCTCGCGGCGCACATCGATGCCGTATCTCCCGAGCATGTCGTGAGGCACCGGGAAGGCGGTGGCGTAATAGAAGAGGGAACTGCCCCCGGTAACGATACCGCGGACCATGGCCAGAAGGTCCGGTGTAAAAAGAAGCGACCTGCCGGGGATCAGCTGCCACAATAAATACTGGAGGAAGCTCCCGCGCACCGGCGCGCCCGGACCCCATTCGAGCACGAGGACCCGTTTCCCCTTTTTCGCGAGCTCGCGCGCGACGCTCGCGCCCCCCGGCCCCGAACCAGCGATTATCGCGTCATACCGCCCGGACATCACCTCACCCATCACGACCTCCCCGTTCGTTTATAGCATTCGCGGACCCTGCGTAAAACCGACACCCGAAGGCTCCGGCGCATATTCATGCGCGGATATGATACAGTCAAACAGGGCCAGTCAAATAGTACAAGCTTTATTTATATCATATGTTCGATATAAATAAAGCTTGTATCGTTTCAGAATCCCGGGGCTTCCCGCCGGAGGCACGGCACGCACTTTCATTTGACATTTCACCGCGCCCGTGTAATTCCTGAGATACCGGTGTGTCGCACCATCCGGCATACCTCCCCAGGAGCCTGTCTATGCCGCGCGGAAGCATTCTCATCGTAAGGGCCGCGTCGCCTAAAAGCGATCAGCTGGGCGCACTGCTCCGCGGGCACGACTTTTCGATTACCGAGCTGTCCTTCGGCGAATTCAGGGAAACCGCCTCAACCGGAAAAAGCTTCGACCTGATCATCTACTATCTCGACGATTCAATCGCCGCGAACTGCGCACCGGAGGACCTGCTCGGCCGGAACGATGCGCCTTCGCTCGCCATCGCCCCCGCCGCGGCCGACTTCGAGTACCTCCTCAACTGCGTAAGGTGCGGAATGGGGCACTTCCTCACTTTTCCCTACGGCAAACGCTCGCTCGCCAGCCGTATCGAGGACATCATACATGCGGAAAGGACGCCCGACCCGACAGACGACGAAAGGCTCAGACTATTACTACGACACGGCGGGGAAGCTGAGTCGATCGAGCTCGGGAAGAAACAGGTTGTGGATTTTATCGTTTCGTCGCTGGAGAACTCCATTCACCGGTCCAGGCTGCTCAGAAAAATTCACGGCGGGCGCAGGCTCGCCGCGGAAACCGAAAATCGGACCGAAAGTGCGCAGACGCTTTCCGCGCGCGCCCGGGAAAAGATACAACTCGAGCAGGAGATATTACGCGCGATAGAGAGGGACGAGTTCGAGATGTTTTACCAGCCCATCGTCGACATGGCCGCGGGCGGGATAGTCGGATTCGAGTCGCTCATCCGGTGGAGGCACCCCGACCGCGGATACGTTCCTCCCGCGGAATTCATCCCTTTCGCCGAGGAATCGGCGCTCATCCTTTCACTGGGATTCATTGCGATCGAGAAAACCTCCAGGCAGCTGCGCCAGTGGCACGACACATTCGCGGACGCAGACCTCCTGAGCGTATCCATCAACCTCTCCACGGTGCAGTTCATCCATCCCGAGCTCGCGGAAGAGATCACCGAAATTGTCGATGAAACCGGCGTTCCTCACGAGTACATACGCTTCGAGATCACCGAAAGCACCATTATGGCCGACATGGACTCGGCCAACATGATGCTGTTGAAGCTCAAGTCGATGAATTACAAACTGTACATGGACGACTTCGGCACCGGCTATTCCTCGCTGAGCTACCTGCGACATTTTCCGATGGACGTAATCAAGATCGACCAGTCGTTCATCAAGTTCATGGGGGTCGACGAGGAAAGCCTCGTCATCACGAAGACCATCATTGATCTCGCGCATAACCTGGGAAAGCTCGTGGTCGCCGAGGGCATCGAGACGGAGGAACACCTTGTGATGCTTCGCGAGATGGGGTGCGATTACGGACAGGGGTACCTTTTTTCACCGCCGCTCTGTGCGGACGACACGCGGAAGTTATTGAAGAAAAGGCCTCACTGGTAAAATCCCCGCGCCTCCGGCGCGCCCCCTTCGATGAAGAGGGCTCCTGTTCGATGAACTTTCGGCCGGGTATTTAACTGCCTTGCGTTTACTGTATCAAAGCACCATGGACAAGACTCCCCTTTATAAAAGGGGATATATGACGTACAGTGTGCGCTGATGCCGGCGATACAACAGGAGGTCGCGCCGTTAACCGGCCCGGAGGCTGAAAGGATTCAAACACGATCTGTGAAACAACAACCGGTATTTTCGATAAAGCTTTCCTTTGCCAAAGGGGAGCTGCCGGAGGCTGAGGGGATTTAAACCGGGGCTCCGCCGAGAGGCTGTTGCTGTTGCGGGTTCCGCTTGCGCGGCCTGCGCGGACGGCGCCGCTTCTTCGGTTTCGGGGTTTCCGTCGAATCGGCGCATTCCGCCAGCGGTTTCAACGGCGGCTTTCGGACGCTCGCTCCGTGTGCTGCGGCCACCGGCCCGGTGCCGGCGGGTTCGCCCGCCGGGCGCGAGAAGCGCCGCCAGTACGCAAGCTGTTCTCCGTATTTCCCCGTCGCCTCCACCAGGATTTCGAAAAAGAGCATGGCGTGCGGGAAGTAGGCGTTGCCCGCGAATTTATTCTCGAACTTCTTCCAGTTTTTTCCGCCGCCCGGGCGCATCAGGATCATCTGCCGGGCCGCCGTATTGCAGATATTGTCCCACTCCTGCCTGGGCAGTCGAAGCTTCCCCGCCATCTCGCCGAAGCGCTCCTTGAGTAGAATGAAGGCCTCCTGGAAGGACTGCCTGCCGCCATCGGTTCCCGTCGCTTCCACGAACAGGTCATACAGCAGCGCGGTGATCAGCACGCTCACCGGCAGGTCCTCGCTCTTCGCGCGGCGGCGGTCGACCACCGCAAGACGCCTGGAAAGCCCGTCGTGGTAGCGCTCGGAAGCGAGTTCCGGCAGCCACTCCTGCAGAAGGCGGAAACGAATGAGGTTCCGCATGGTCCCCTCGGAGGCGCCGCAACGGAGTATCTTGAAGAGCTCTTCGCGGAGGCGCTGATCGTTCGCCTCCTTGATGAGTCGGGCGCATGATTTCGCCGCCTTGAGGTCGGCCCCCGAAGGCTCGAAGTCGAGCTGTGCGCAGAAGCGGGCCGCACGGATGATGCGTACCGGGTCCTCGGTGAAGCGCGTAACCGGATCGCCTATCGAGCGAAGGAGTTTCTTTTCGAGGTCGCGGAGTCCCCCGGTGTAATCGACCACCGACGAGTCGGCGCTGTTGAAATACAGTGAATTGACCGTAAAATCGCGCCGCTGCGCGTCCTCCTCGATCGCGCCGAAGACGTTGTTGGCGGCGTAGCGCCCGCCCTGGACTTCATCGGGATCGACGGCCGCGCGAAACGTCGCCACCTCCACGAAGCGGTCTCGGCTGATGTAGACGTGCGCGAGGCGGAACCGTCTTCCTATGAGAAAACACCGACGGAAGAGTTGTTTTACCTGCCGGGGACGCGCGTCGGTGGCAATATCGAAGTCCTTGGGCTTTTTGCCGAGCAGCAGATCGCGCACGCATCCCCCCACGAGATAGGCCTTGAAACCGCCGCGCCTGATCCGCGCCAGGATTTCGAGCACCTCGGGATCGATCGAACCCCTCGACATTACATGGCGGTCGGTGGGAAGTATGATGGGGTATTTTTTACGGAAAATGGACAGAACGGAGATCATAGGGCGTGCCGGCGATATTTATAGTATGTGGGGACATTGTGAGACCCCCTTTTGAATTTGTCAATCCCACCACGTATTATTATCGATATTTTCAGGGCATCGCCCTGCCCGCCGCCCGTCACGTTTACCCGAACCAGCGCACCAGTTCGGCCTGGTACCATGAGCCAAGCCGCGGCCCGTCGATATATCCGCAATGCCCGCCGTACCGCTGCATGATGATGCGCGAGTGCTCGTTTGTCTCGAGGGCATGGAAATCCGCGGCGGGCACCACCGGATCGTCCGCGGCCATAAGCACGGTAAGCGGCACCGCGGCGCGGTCAATGCAGCCGGCGGTAAGCGTGTAGCGTCCGAAATAGTCGGCGGCACCGGCATAGTCCGTGTAGCGGCGCACCAGCTCCTCGGTCATCTCCATGCAGGTGCCCATTCCCAGCATATCTGAAAAATCGTAGCGTTCCGGAAACAGCTCCTGCTTTTTCCGGAGCGAGCGCTTCCATTTTTTGAGAAAGTACGCCCGGACAAAAAGCGTCCGGTCGATGGCGCGGGTGCTCGCGAGGGGATCGAGCGGCGGATTGATCGCCACGATATGGCGAAGCCCCGCGACGGGCTCCCCGGCGCAGCGGGCCGCTATGCGCGCGGCGAAGCTTCCGCCCAGCGAAAAGCCCACCAGATACGACCGCGCGGCGAGCCCGGCGGCATGGTGAACCGCCGCGAAGACCTCGTCGATCAGCGTACCGAGGAAAAGGCCCTCGTTGAGGTGATGGCTGTCTCCGTGGTCCCGGTAGTTGAGCCTGAACACGTCGTAGCCGCGCGCGTAGAGGTATTCGCCCGTGCTGAGCACGTAGGCCGAGCGGGCGCTTCCCTCCCAGCCATGCAGGATGATGACCAGGCCTTTCGGCGCTCCATCCCGCCGCCGCGACAAAAAGCCCTGCAGACGGACGCCCCCTCCGGCATCGACGATCAGCTCCTCCTCCACCGCCGCCAGAGCGGTGAAGCGCGGATTGCGAAAGCCGCTGGAATTGAGCATCGACTGGAAAAACGCCCCGCGCAGGTACCACGGCGGCCTGAAATCGCCCTCAATCATCAAAATGCTCCGCCTTCATCTCTACCGTCGGGGCGTCCGCGCTGATCAATCTACGGGAGAGCCCCTCAACGGCCGGCAGCTCGTATTCGAAGAAATAGCGCATGGTGTAGAGCTTGCCCTCCAGGAAGGTCCGGGCGTCACCCGAAGCCCCCGCGTCCAGGGCGCGACGCGCGACGACGCCCTGCATCAGCCACTGCCAGGCGATGCAGATCACGCCCGCCATCTCCAGGTAGAGCGTCGCGTCGGCCAGGAAGCGGTCGATTTCGCCTTTCACGGCGTGTTCGACGAGCGAGCCGGTCACCTTCTTCTGGATCTCGACCGCCTCCTCGAGCCGGGCGGCATGTCCCGCAATTCCGGGAAGGGACTTCGCTTCCTTCACCGTCTTCGCGATTTCCTCCAGGTAGAGGCCGAAGGCCTTCCCGTTTTTCATCGTCACCTTTCGGCCGAGCAGGTCCATCCCCTGAATCCCCGTGGTGCCCTCGTGGATCGGATGAATGCGCGCGTCGCGCATGTACTGCTCGACCGGGAACTCGTCGCTGTAGCCGTAGCCGCCCAGGCACTGGATGGCCTGGCTCGTCGAGACTATGCCCATCTCGGACGGATAGCTTTTGACGATCGGCGTCAGGAAATCGAGCAGTAGTTCATAGCGCTCGCGCGATTCACCCTCGCCGGAAAGATGCAGGTCGACCAGCTTCCCTGCGTAGATCATGAGCGAGAGCGAACCCTCGGCGATCGCGCGCTGTTTCAGAAGCATCCGCCTGATGTCGGCGTGTTCGATGATGGGGACCTGCGGCTTCGATGCGTCCTTTTCGGCGAGCTTCCGGCCCTGAAGGCGTACGCGGGCGTATTCGAGCGAGGCGTAATACGCGGCCGTGGCGATCGCGGTGGCGCCCATGCCCACGCCGATGCGCGCCTCGTTCATCATCTGGAACATGTACGAAAGGCCGCGGTTTTCCTCGCCGACCAGAAATCCCCGGCAGTCGTTCTCCTCGCCCATGCTGAGCTGCGCGATCGGCGCGCCGCGGTACCCCATCTTATGATAGCAGCCCGTGCAGTTGACGTCGTTGAATTCCAGGGCCCCGTTCGCGGCAACGCGCTTCTTAGGCACCACGAAGAGCGACAGGCCCTTTACGCCCGCCGGCGCCCCTTTAACGCGCGCGAGCATGAGGTGCACGATATTGTCGGCGCAGTCGTGGTCGCCGGCCGAGATGAAGGTCTTCTGTCCCCTGACGAGGTAATAGCCGTGCGCCGTCGGTTCGGCCGAGGTCGTAACGTCGCCAAGCGAGCTTCCGGCCTCGGGCTCGGTAAGCGCCATGGTCCCCTGCCACGTACCGGCAACCATCTTTTCGGCGTACGCCTTCCGCAGCTCGTTCGATCCGAACGAATAGATGAGCCGCGCCGCCCCCGAAGCGAGCCCGGGGTAGACGCTCAGCGAATAGTTCGCGGCGGCCATCATGAACTGGCACGCGAAGAATATGGACACCGGTATCTGCTGGCCGCCCATGTCGTACGGAAAGACCGCGTTGATCCAGCCGCCCTCGCCGGAGATCCGCAGAAAGTCCCTGACCGCGGGATGGACCGTTATGCCTCCGTCAATGAAGTGCGGCGGGTTGCGGTCCATTTCCGTATAATACGGATACAGGTGCCCGATCGCGATCTTCTTCGCCGTGTCGAGCAGGATGTCGAAGGTCTCCCTTCCGTGGTCCGCGTAATACGCGGAGCCGGCCAGGGACGCGACGTCGTGGACGTCGTACAGGGTGAAACGCAGGTTCCGTCGGTTTCATCATCTCCGCCATCTTCTCCACCCACTTCCGGAACTCGCTGCGCTCGTTGGCATAGGCTTGCTCCAGCGTGGCGGTGTTCCGGTATTCTATGACTCCCTTGACGGTCATCATCATGTCCCGGTTCACCGCGCATATCTGCCCGGCGATCTCCATCGCGCGCGGTATGAGCCGGTCCGCCGGAACGACCTCGTTAACCAGTCCGCAGCGAAGCGCCTGCCCGGCATCGATATACTGGCAGGTGAGCGACATCTGC
>JALOTJ010000030.1 GCA_025457965.1 Spirochaetota bacterium
GATCTCGACGACCGAACAGATGGTGGCCCTTTCGGAGGTGGCGAAATCCGTTGGGACGATAAACGAGCTGACCCAGTCCAACGCCGACGGCGCCCTGGCGCTGGCAGAGGTCTCGCGGCAGGTGGAGGGTGCGGCGGAAATGCTCAAGGCGAAGATAGGGTCGTTCGAGGTGCAGGAGGGTGAAGGTCGCATGCGTCCTTCGGCCTGAGGCGCTTTAAAAATCACTTCTGCGAAGGGCGGCGCCGTAGAATAATTCATCGACATGCCCGGGGCGCCGGCGACAGGGGCGCCCATTCCGCGGGCGCGGTAGTATCTACGCGTCATTCGATGCTCCAATAATCTTACAGTACCCATGAATCGACAGGCGCCGATCGCGCCCGGTCGTGCGTGCGGTGGCGCATGCCCGGCGCGATATTTTCTTGACAAAAACAGAGACGGATAGATATGTACTTATATATATGACTTACAATATACGCAGGGTACATAATGACTGAGCCTTGGGAAGACTCCATGGCCATGCTCGCGCGTTTGGCGCCGATAGACGGACCGCCGGTACCGGCCTATTACCGCCTGCAGGAAACCCTTCGAAAGAAGATCGAGGAGATGCGGTGGCGACCGGGCGAGGCGATCCCCTCGGAGCGTCTGATCGCCGAAGAGTACGGCCTGAGCGTCGGCACGGTGAAAAAGGCTTTAGGCAATCTCGTCTACGAAGGCTACCTTTTCAGGGTGCAGGGCAAGGGAACCTTCGTGTCGGGCACCACGCTTCGGCGGGGGAGCCTGCGGTATTACCGCATGATGGAATCGTTCGCGGACGAAGAGGCGGACCTCCGGGTGTCGCTCCTGGGGATATCGCTCATCGAGGGCTTCGAGCCCGCGTGTTCGCTGCTCGGTCTTCCCGTAAAAAGGCGACTCTTCGAGCTTCGAAGGCTCTTTCTCTCCGGCGATGTCCCGATGGTGTACAGTGTGTCCTATATGCCGGAGTCGCTTTTCAGCGGGCTGGACGCATTCCCGCCGGCGCTTTTCGAGAAGGGTACGCTCTACGAGGCAATAGAGAAGCATTACGGACTGCCCTGCATCTACAACCGCGAACTGCTCTCGGCCGCGCAGGCGCCGGCTGATGTCGCGAAAATACTGAAGCTCCAGCCGAAAGGGCCGCTTATCTCGATAGAAATGATAGCATACACCTACAAGGATATGCCCTACGAGTATCGCCTCAGCTGGTGCGCGACCAACCGGCGGCGAATCTACCGGGAGATCGACTGATGGGAAGATCATAATGGGGACACCGGTTAAAACTCCGTATCCGGTCATGCACTGCGACGTGCTCATCGTCGGAGGCGGAAGCGCCGGAGCGATGGCGGCCATCCGAGCGAAGGAGATCGATCCCTCGTGCGAGGTCGTGGTGCTCGAGAAGGGCGACATGAAGTATTCGGGCTGCATAGCCCGGGGCATGGATGCGCTGAACATCGTGGCCGTTCCCGGCATCTCCACCCCCGAGCTCTATGTCGAGGCGAACCGCATGGCGTGCGAAGGCATCATGGACGAACCGCCGGGTTACGAGATGGCGCGGCGCAGCTGGGATCTCATGAAAAAGCTCGAGGCCTGGGGAGTCTGCTTTCCCGTTGACGACGACGGCGCGTACGAGGTACTCCAGGTGCACCCGAAGGGCCGCTTCTGCGTGACGATGAAAGAGCCGGAGCTCAAGACCATGCTCGCGGCGCGGGCAAAGGCGCTGGGAGTGCGCATCGTGAACCGCTCGATGGCGGTCGAGCTGATGCGCCGGGACGGACGTGTCGCTGGCGCGGTGGCCATGAACGTGCGGACCGGCGAAATATTCGTGGTTTCAGCAGGCGCGGTGATACTCTGCGCGGGGGGCACGGCGCGCTTCGGCCTGCCGAACAACGGCTACCTCTACGGGGTGTACGACTATCCCGGGAACACCGGCGACGGTTACTGCCTGGCGTACCGGGCGGGCGCGGAGCTGAGCGGTTTCGAATACACCCTTATCTATTATATCGTGAAGGACATCAACGCGCCGCTCCTCTACATCACGCTAACCCGGGGCGCGAAGCTCCTTAACGCCTTCGGTTTCGACAAGAGCAGGGAGCACCCTTCGATAAAATCGATGCTGGTCGACCACCACCGCGAGGGGAGCGGCCCGATGCGGATAGTGATGAGCCACCTGCCGGAGGAGCGGATACGCAGCATAGAGGAAATCCTTTTTACGACCGAGCGCCCGGTGCAGGAGCGTTTTTACAAAGGCAGGGGCGTGGATTTTCGCACCGGCGAGATCGAGCTGTGGCCGACGGAGTGCTTTCTCTGCGGCGGGCACGGGCTGACGGGCGTGCGGGTGAACGAGCGCGCGGAGTCCTCGGTACCCGGACTCTACGCCGCGGGCGATACCTCGCTTGTGGCGCGGGGGCATTTAAGCGGTGCCTTCGTTTTCGGCGAGATCGCCGCGGAGAACGCGCTGGAGCACGCGAGGAAGGTCGGAAGAGAACCGGCGGATTTTTCCACGGCCGAAAGGGTGAGCGCACACCGTGAACGACGCCTCTCGCAGTCCGCGAACAAAATTTCGATCGAGGAGTTCGAATACAAGGTGCGCCGCATCATCAACGATTACATCGTGCCGCCGAAGAACGAGTACAAGCTGGACCGCGCGCTGTGGTGGATGGAACGCTTCCGCGCGGAGCTTTCGGACCTTGTGCGTGTGAGTACGGTCCACGATTTGTTCAAATCGTTCGAGATAGAAAACATAATTCAATGCGCCGCGATGAGCGCGCACGCGTCGAAGGCACGGAAGGAGAGCCGCTGGGGCATGTGGCATTTCCGTACGGATTTTCCCGAGCGCAACGACGATGAGTATATGAAGCACATCGTCCTGAGCATGGGAGACGCCCCCGAGGACGTGAGAATGACCGATAAGAAAATAATCCGGATGTGAAGATACGCATGGAACGAAGAATTGCCGGAAACCTGCTCGAAGCGCTCAGCGACAACATCGTTGTCGACCGGGATAAATGCATCGGCTGCGGTATCTGCGTGGATCGCTGTCCGATGGATAATTTACGGCTTATGAAAGCGCCCTGCACCGCGGCCTGTCCGCTGGGCGTGAACGCGCAGGGCTATGTCCGGCTTATCGCGCTCGGTGAGGAGGAAGAGGCGTACCGGTTATTGCGGGCGACGCTGCCGTTTCCGGGAATTCTGGGCAGGATCTGTTCGCGTCCGTGCGAAACGGCCTGCACGCACAACGAGCATGGAAGCCCGGCCCTTGCCATCCGGGCCCTCAAGCGCTATCTGGCCGACCGGTTCGACGGCGTCGATGCGCCGGTTGAAGCGGCGATTCCCACCGGCAGGAGGGTTGCGATAGTGGGTTCGGGGCCGGCGGGACTGATTGCGGCGCATGATCTTCGACTGCGCGGCCACGAGGTGCTTGTACTCGAGGCCGAAAGCGCTCCCGGCGGCATGCTTCGCTGGGCGATTCCAGAGTTCAGGCTGCCGCGCGAGGTGTTCGAACGGGAAATCGGGGTGTTGGATAAAATGGGTGTGCGCTTCGGGTTTGGAGAACGGGTCGACAACGAGAGGTGCGCACGCCTGATCGAGGAATATGATGCGGTGCTCATCGCGACCGGCGGCGGGTCCTTTCGAAAACTTGGAATCCCCGGAGAGGACCTCTCCGGGGTTCGCCATGCGCTTCCATTCCTGCGCGAGGCGCGCACGGAGTCGATTCCCCGCGTCGGCGAAAAAACGGTCGTGATCGGGGGCGGAAACGCCGCGCTCGACGCCGCGCAGACGGCGCTGCGCTGCGGTGCGAAGCACGTCTCGATCGTATGCCTGGAGGCGCGCTGCGAGATGCCCGCGTTTTCATGGGCGCTCGACGAAGCGCTTTCAGAAGGGGTCAATCTTGTGGACGCCTGGGGTCCGACAGGTTTTGTCGGGAATGACGGAGAGCTGTCCGGCATAGCGCTGCAGCGCTGTACGGGGCTCTTCGACGATAGCGGCGCCTTCGCGCCGCGAATGGACAGCTGCGAGACGGTGACCATGGACGCGGACACGGTGATCATCGCCGCGGGACAGGAGCGGAATGATATGAAAATAGAGGGCGAGGTCGATCCGCTGACGCTCCAGGTGAACGGCTCGTCCCTGTTCATAGCGGGAGACGCGGCAGGAGGGCCTGCCTCGGTGGTGCATTCGATGGCGTCGGGGCGGAGGGCCGCGGAGTCGATACATCGTTTGCTCGTAGGAGAACCCCTGGGTCTCGGGCGTATGGTATCCGTCGATGAAGATACCGACGTTCCGGAGCGCCTCCGCGGCGAGATCGATACCAGTGCACGGCGCCCCGCGATGCGCGCATTTACTGGACAAGGCGATTGCGGCGAGATCGAATCGGCTTTCGACGCGGACAATGCGCGCGCCGAGGCGTCGCGATGCCTCTCGTGCGGCGTCGCCTTCGGACGATACCGCACCTGCTGGTTCTGCCTTCCCTGCGAGATCGAGTGTCCGCGGAAGGCGATCAATGTGGAGATACCGTATCTGCTGCGCTGAAATATGGTGCTCGAAGTCATGCTATAAAACGATGTACTGTTATATGATTCAGCAATAAAGGAGACGGTCATGGTACAGCCAATCATCGAGGCGGCGGTCGACACCCTTATCGACAGCGGAGTGGAATACACCTTCGGCGTGCCCGGCGGCGGTGCGCTCTTCCTGTACGGTCCGCTGCATAACAAAAGAGACCGCATCACCAGCATTCTCGCCCGTCAGGAGGGAGCGGCGGCCTGCATGGCCGACGCGTACGGAAGGATTACGGGCAAGCCCGCGGCGCTGATCGCGCAGGGGGCCTGGGCCGGTTCGAACGCGGCCTTCGGCATACTCGAGGCATACATGGCCGGCTCGCCGATGGTCATCATCGCCGACACCAGCGATTACGGCGGCCTCGCGCAGTACGGTCCCTGGCAGAACGGGACCGGCGAATACGGGGGCTTCGATCTCCCGGCAATGATGCGGGCCATGACGAAGTATACGACAGTGGCCACGACGCCCGACGAACTGCTGCACGGCATTCAGCTTGCCGCGCGGCATTCGGTTACCGGTAGGCCCGGCCCGGCCTGCGTGCTCGCGCGCATGAACCTGTTCGGCATGAGCGTGGACACGGAGAAGATGACACCGCGCCTGTATCCGGCCTCGATGAGAGCCCGCGCAATCGCGCCGTGCCTCGGGGAGGAGGACGCGCAACGCATCGCGGCGATGCTTGCCGGCGCCTCATGCCCGGTCATGATAGCGGGTAGGGGCGTGCATGCCGCGAAGGCCTATGATGAAGTGCGCGCCATCGCGGAATTGCTCGCCATGCCGGTTACGACGAGCTACATGGGCAAGAGCGCGATCCCTGAAACGCATGAGCTTGCCCTCGGCACCATGGGGGGGATCGGCCAGGCCGCGGCCAACGAGTACATCGCGAAGGCCGATTGCATCCTCGCCGTGGGGACCGGACTCTCGCCCGAGAACACGCGCATGCTCGCGCCGGGCTTCATCGATCCTGACAGGCAAAAACTGATCCATATCGACATAGAGGCGCTGAACGCGGGCTGGACGTATCCCGCCACGATAGCCGCGGCTTCCGACGCGAAGAGCGGGCTCGCAGGGATCATCAGCGTTTTACGAAACATGAAGCCTTCGTTTGACCGGGCCTCCCGGGTTGCGGCGGTTAGCGAGGCGAAAAAGCGCACTTGCTTTTTCGCCTGCGACGCGTATTGCTCGGACGCCTCACCCATCGCTCCGGAGCGGGTGGTGAAGGAGCTTAACGATGCCACGGACGGGAATACCGTCATCTGTCTCGACGCCGGGAACAACCGGCAGTGGTTCGCCAAGCACTTCATGTCGAAGGCGCCGGGGCAGGTCCTCGCTCCCGGCGGCGCGGGCGGAGTGGGATGGGGTCCGCCCGCCGCGCTCGCGGCGCAGATGATCCTCGGCGATAAAAAGGTCGTGGGGGTGAGCGGCGACGGCGGCATGGTCATGATGCTGCACTGCCTCGAGACCGCCGTGCAGTACCGCCTTCCGGTCACCTACGTGGTGCTGAACAACTCGGTGCTCGGCAACATCCGCGACTTTCAGGGCCAGGAGTGCCGCTATTGCACCGAGTATCAGACCCCGGACCTCGCCGCGCACGCCCGCGCCTCGGGCCTCCGCGCCTTCCGGGTCGCCGATCCCTCTGAACTCGCGGGCACCCTGCGCGAGGCGCTCGATTGCGGCGAACCGGCGCTGGTCGATGTCATTACGGAGGCCGAGGCCCATTTCAAGCTGATGTGCTGAAAAGGATCATTTTCCGGCAGTCTATAATGTAAGGTCAAAACGCTAAGGCCGGATGCAGACAATAAACGGCAAGGAGAGTAAGCATGAAACTCGTGATACTGTCGCTGTTCCTGCTCGTATGTCCCGCCCTGATCATCAATCTGTGCCGGAGGTGGCCCGCGCTCGACAAGCTCGGTTCCGCCCTTATCTGCTACGGCCTCGGAATGCTCATCGCGAACATCGGGGTGCTGCCGGAAGGCTCGGGGCCGGTTCAGACAATGTTTATGAGTATCAGCGTTCCTCTTGCGCTCCCGCTGCTGCTGTTCTCGCTCGATCTCAAACGCTGGACGAAGCTTGCCGGGCGCGCGTTCCTTTCATTCTCCCTGGTGATTGTTGCGGTGCTCATCGCCACCACGGTTTCCTATGTTTTTTATCACGATTCGGTCGAGGAGTCGTGGAAGGTGGCCGGCATGCTGATCGGCGTATACACCGGCGGCAGCGTCAACCTCAACGCGATCGGGCTCGCGCTCAAGGCCCAGGAGCACGTGCTCGTGCTCACGAACACCGCCGATATGCTCGTGTGCACACCGTACTTCCTCTTCATCCTCTCATACGCTCAGCGGGTGCTGGGGAAAATCCTGCCTCCGTTCTGCTATCCGGAAAAAGGTAGTGAGGCCCCACAGGCGGCCGCGGACTGTGCCGGCGCCGGTATTGAGGATTTCAATGACTACTCGGGAATCTTCAGCCCGGCCGTGGCGCTTCCGCTTGCGGGCGCAACGCTCGCGTCGATCGCCATCTTCGGAATATCGTATGCCGTTTACGGCGTCGTGCCGGTGGAATTCAACATGGCGGCGCTGATGATCAGCATCACCACGCTCGGGGTGTTCGGTTCGTTCGTTCCGAAGCTTCGCAACATCAAAAAGAGTTTTCAGCTCGGCCAGTACATCATACTCGTGTTCTGCCTTGTCGTCGGTTCGCTCGCCAACCTGGGGCAGGTAGTCATGAGCGCCCCGACCATACTGATATTCACCGCGATCGTGGTCTATGGCTCAATGCTTTTGCACGTGCTGTTTGCGGCGATTTTCCGGGTGGACGCGGACACCATGATCATCACCTCGGTGGCTGCCGTCTTCTCGCCGCCCTTCGTACCGGTGGTCGCCGCGGCACTGAAAAACAAGGACGTGATCATCTCCGGCATCGCCACCGGAATACTGGGCTGGGTGATCGGCAATTATCTGGGGATATCGTACGCGTACCTGCTGAAGAATTTGTTCGGCTGAGCGTGCTCAGGTCGCTTTCCGGTCGGTGGTTTTCTTCTTTTTGGAAGAGCGGTTTTGTGATGATGACGGTTCCCGGGCCTCCCGGTCCGGCGGATCGGGAATGACGCGTATGACGCCGAATATTCGGTTCGTTGTACGGTTATACTCGGCGAGCGAGTGGATGGATAGGACCGCGCCATCCGTCGCGCGCCTGATTTTAAAGGTGACATCGTATTTTTCGCCCTTTTTGACAAGGCCGTCGATGGCCCTGTCGAGCATGGGACGATACTCGGGAAGCGGGAGCTTCTGGATGTCGGCGATCGTCAGTTCACCCTCGCCCAGCCCGTAGATGCGTCGGGACTCCGGAGATCCGGTCGCCGTTCCCTTCGAAAGGTCGAGCTCCCAGTACCCGGTTCCGGCCATACGCAACGCCCGTTCCATCAGGCGCTGGCTGTCTCTCAATTCCTCCTGCGCTCCCCGGATTTCGGTGATGTCGGTGAAGGTCGCAAAAACACGGTACGGTAGTTTCTCTCCCGCCCTGAACTGGGGAACGGCGCTTACCGATATCCAGCGGTATTTGCCTTCCTCCGGGATATTCACTCCCATAACGAAGTTTTCGACCGGTTTCCCGGTCCTCATCGCAAGCTTGTCGGGATGCTCGTCCCCGGAAAGAGTGGTGCCGTCCTCGCGCATGGCGCGCCAGCGCGGATCCATGGACGTCAGGCCCGTCAACTGGTCAATGCTCAGCCCGAGCAGGCGCGCGGCGGCCGGGTTGGCGTCGATGACCGCGCCCGATTTGTCGTGGTACACGACGCCCTGGGACATGGATTCGAACAGCGTGCGGAATTTTTCCTCCGAATCGCGGAGCGTGTTCTCGAATGATTTTTTTTCGGTAACGTCATTGAAAAGGACGGCGAACTGCCCGCGCACCGGGCTGAAAGCGACGACCTCAAAATGCCGTTTGAGCTCACCGTGATAACTTTCGAAGCTGATGGGTTCCATCCTTAGTGCAACGGCCCCATACCGGTCGATCCATTCCCGTTCGGTGCCGGGCAGGACCTCGAGCACGGTTTTGCCGGTGATATCGTCTGCCCTGAGTCCGGTAAGCCTCTCGAACGCCGGATTGACGCGTAGGAACCGGTAGTCTTGCGGAGCGCCTTTTCCATCGCAGAGTATCTCGTGCAGGGCGAAGCCGTTGAACATCGACTCGAAGAGCAGGCGATAGTCCGTCTCGCTTTTCATCAGGCTGTCGAGGGCCATGCGAAGCTCTTCGTTTACCGCTTCAAACTCCTCGTTGGTGGACTCCAGTTCCTCCTTCGCGGCCTGGAGGTTCTGGTTGGCGGAGGCAAGCTCTTCGTTCGTGCGTTGCAGCGCTTCTTCGGCCCTCTTGCTCTCGGTGATGTCCTCGCCGATACTGCTTGTCGCATAGGGGGCGCCGCTCGCATCGTACAGAGTGGTGATGTTCCAGCGGACCAGGCGGGTTTCACCTGTTTTCGTCAGCAGCGTTCCTTCGTAATGTAATGGGATGCTGTCGCGTTCGACGGCGTCGCGGTGTGTTCGCCTGAGCTCGTCTACGGATTGACCGTGCGCGAATAGTTCAAACCAGTTACCGCCGATCAGTTCATCCTGGGTGTAACCGGTCAGTCCGAGCAGGAAATCGTTGCAGAAGAGTATCGTGCCGTTCGCGTCGACCTGCACGGCGATCAGGTGAGCGTTGGTGAGCGCATCACGGAACCGCCGTGCGCTCTCCCCCAGGCGTATTTCCATGCGGTGCAGGGTCCGGGCCGATTCGATGTTCGAGTACAGGTCGCGCTCGTGTATGGGCTTGTTCAGGTAGGCGTACGGCTGGGTGTCGCGCGCCCGATCGACGGTCGACTTGTCGGCGTTCGCCGTAAGGTAAATGATCGGGATGTTGTCGATTTTGCGTATCTCACGGGCGGCTTCGATACCGTCCATGCGCCCGGCGAGCAGAATATCCATCAGGATGATGTCCGGTTTGAGCGAAACGGCCTTTTCGACGGCCTCCTCCCCCGTAGCGGCGATGCCGGCGATTTCGTATCCGAGTCCTCCCAGTATGCCCTGAACGTCCAGGGCGATAATGGTTTCGTCTTCGACTATCAGAATCCGGGTCTTTCGCATGGTCCTCACCTGGTATGCATGGCAGGTAAAGGATATAACGATGCGCGCGATGAACGCAAGCACAAATCGAATCATCACCGTGAGCCCCGGATCGCCTGAACCGGATTGACTTTTCGATCGAGCCGTGCTAGTGTCGGGCGAAGAATAAATCATTATTGACTTTTCCTTCAGAGTATCTTTCCCTAACCGCAAACTAATTGCGCGAGTCGCACCAGCTTCGTGCCACGGAGATCGACAATGAAGAGCAACCGCTTCCAGGTTCTGAGCGATGCCGAAATCAAAACAATACAGCAGCACACCCTCGAGATCCTCGAGACCGTCGGAATCAAAGTCGAGGTGAAGAAGATGCGGCAGCTGCTCGCCGACCTCGGCTGCAGGGTCGATGAGGCGAAAAAAATAGTGTATTTCAAGCCGTCGGTCGTGGAATCGCTTCTGAAAAAGGCGCCGCGCGAATACCTGCTCTGCGGCGCCGATCCGAACAGGCAATGGCCGATCAATCCCGATACCCGGGTGTTCGGCGGCCTCGGAACTGCCATAAACTTCTACGATCTCGAGACGGGCGAATACCGCCCCACCACCCTTAAGGACCAGACCGAGCACATCGTCCTGTTCGATCATCTCGACAATATCGTTTCCAACCAGATGGACATCTGGCCGAACGACATCCCGATGCAGTGCATCCACGTCGAGGCCATACGCTCGTGGGCGAAAAACTGCACCAAGTCCTTCGGCATGGGCGCATACGGCGTCCTCGCGACGAAAGACATGATGGAAATGACCTCGATCACCATGGGCGGGCGCGATAAAATCAAGGACAGGCACCCGTTCATCACGATCGTGAGCATACAGAGCCCTCTTTCCACGGCGCAGATACAGCTCGAGGGGCTCATGATACTCGCCGAGTGGGGCCAGCCGGCCCTGGTATCGCCCGAGGCGATGGCGGGTACGACCGCGCCGGTTACGCTTGCCGGCCTCCTCCTGCAGCAGAATGCCGAGGTTATCGCGCATATCGTCATGGCGCAGGCGGTGAATCCGGGCACGCCGGTCATGTACGGCACCGTATCGACGATAGCCGAGATGCGCCGCGGGACGGTGGCGCTCGGCTCCATCGAGACGGGCATGATCAGCGCGGGTGCGGCGCAGCTCGCCCATTCATACGGCATTCCGTGCAGGGCGGTGGCGGGCGCCACCGAGTCCAAGACCATTGACATCCAGTGCGGGGTCGAGCGTTTCCAGTCCATGCTGCTGGCGGCGCTCGGCGGGGCAAACTACATAACCTGCGTCGGGACGATCGAATCGACCACGGCCGGGGCGCACGAGCTTGCCGTAATCGACAACGAGCTTATCGGGATGGTGCAGCGCGCCATTCGCGGGGTGGAGGTGAGCGACATCTCGCTCGCCATGGACGTAATCCGGCGCGTCGGCCCGGACGGCAATTACCTGATGGAGGAGCACACCCAGCGCAATTTCCGCGCCGAGCACTTTATCCCGAAACTCGCCGACCGCGACAAGCGGGATATCTGGGAGAAGGCAGGCAAAAAAGAGATGCTCGAGCGTTCTCGCGACGAGGCGAAAAAGATACTGTCGAAGCACAAAGAGCGCGAACTCGATCCGGGGACAGCAAAGGCGCTGGACGATTACGTGGAGATGGTCGCAAAGCGCAGCCTTGATGAATTCCTTGCGGCTGAATGGGAGGCCTGATATGTCCGCTGAAATATTGAATGAACTGCGATCGGCAATCGTTGAGATGCGTTTCGACGACACCGAGGGTTTGGCCCGGCGCGCGCTCGAGGCGGGGGTACAGGCGGTTGACGTGCTCAACGACGCCTGCCTGCCCGCGCTCGACGAGGTAGGCGTCCTCTTTCGCGAAGGGGACTATTTCCTGCCCGACGTGCTGATGTCGGTGAAGGCCTATGACAGCGCCTACCGGCTGCTTCTGCCCGGGCTGAAAGAGGGCGCGTACGAATCGCGGGGCAGGGTGATGCTCGGCACCGTGGAGGGAGACATCCACGAGATCGGCAAGAACATTCTCCATGCCCTTCTTCAGGGCAACGGCTTCGACGTCGTGGACCTGGGTGTCAATGTAAGCCCGGCGGTCTTCCTGGAAAAGGCGAAAGAGCACAAACCCGACATAATCGGCATGTCGGCGCTCCTGACCACCACGATGCCGGTGATGAAGGAAACGATCGAGCTCTTTGCGAAGGAGGGGCTCAAGGATTCGTTCCGCTTCATCGTCGGAGGTTCGCCGCTCAATCAGCGTTTTTCGGACGAGATCGGCGCCGACGGTTACGGCGAGGACGCCCAGTCGGGCGTAGAGCTCGTGCGGCGGCTGCTCGCCTCCTGAAGTCGGGGAGGCTGCCGGGCAACGGCCCGGCGCGTTCCTCATAAGGGATTTGATACAGTACCCACGGGGCTGAAACTTCCGCGCGGTGCGCGGGGTGACCATTTATGACCGGACGGAGGAGAGCATGAATAACGGCGGATCGCTGCGTCAGCCTGCGGGCAAGCCCCTGACCATGGGCGAAATAATCCTCTACAATCTGGCGGGACTCAGCTTCAACCTGTTTGATACGATCCTTTACGCGTGGCTGCCGTATTTCTACATTCCGCCGGCCGGGTCGGACCTCACCCGGTACATCCCGCTCGCGGCGCTCGGGATCATCCTCGCCGGGGGGCGCATACTCGACGCGGTCACGGACCCGCTCATGGGCTACCTCAGCGACCATACCCGCTCCCGGTGGGGAAGGCGAAAGCCCTACATTTTCATCTCCAATCCGATACTCTTCCTGTCGTTCATACTTGTCTGGACGCCCCCGGTGCAGGGAGAGAGCCTGACCAATGCGATTTTCCTCGGCGCCGTACTCTTCTTTTATTATATTTCGTATACCGGGATGCTCATCCCGTGGTTCGCCGTCCTGCCCGAAATGAGCGGGAAGAACGATGAGCGCGTCAAGATCGCCTCGGTAGGAGTGGCTATCGGGGTGCTCGGGGCGCTTATCGGCGGCGGACTCTCCGGGCCGCTCATGGGCACGTTTGGAATGTTCAGGATGGCGCTCATGCTCGGCATCATCGGGCTTGTCGCCGGACAGCTCTCTCTTCTGGGCATTCACGAGCGTCACCGGCCGCATCCCGACGAGGAGACGCCGCCGTTTTTCACCGTGATGCGCGAGATGTTCGCCGACCGGCAGGTGCTTTCGTTCGCGGTCATGATCATGTTCGTGCAGCTTACCTACCAGCTCATGCTGATGAACGTGCCCTATCTGACCACGCTCATCCTTGGAAAAAGCGAGGGCGATGCCTCGATACTGATGGGCGAAGTGATCCTCTCGACCGCGGCCTCGGTGCCGCTATGGTACCGGCTGCTCGGAAAGTATCCGAAACGCTCACTATTCAGGGCCATCATCGTATTGATGGCGGCGGGCTTTGCACTGAGCTTTTTCATCGGGAGGCTTCCGCTGTTTTCGCCGTTCGTACAGGCCATGATCGTTTTTCCGCTGGTAGCCGTTCCGATCGGCGGGATGTTTATAACAGTGCTCGGCCTCATCGCCGACATAACCGACTATGACGAGCTGAAATCAGGGCGCAGGCGTGAGGCGATGTATTATGGTATCTACGGTATCGTGCGGAAAACGGGCTGGGCGCTCTGCTCGCTCATACTGGTGGGGGTTTATTCGGTGTTCGGTTACAGCGCCGAAAATCCCATGGGCGTCAGGGTGATCTGGCTGGTCTGCGGGATTTCGTGTCTCGTAGGGCTTTTAGCCTTCATACCGTTTCGCCTGGGCGACAGCCGGGACGAGACTAAAACGATTATGGGACTGTAAAAAACGGTAAAGCGAGGGAACGCAATGCACGCGCTTATAGAGTTGTTGTTGAAAGAGGCCCCGGTCGTTACCGACGGTTCGTGGGGCACCCAGCTTCAGAAAAGAGGTCTCTCGCGCGGGGAATGCCCCGACATGTGGAACCTGTCGAATCCCGACAGGGTGCGGGAGGTGGCGGCGCTGTATGTGAATGCCGGCAGCCGAATAATCCTTACCAATACCTTCGGCGCGAACCGGTTCGTGCTGGGGAAATTCCAGGCGGCGGAAAAGGTTGTCGGGATCAACGGGGCCGGGGTCAAAATTTCAAAAGACGCGGCCGCCGGACGCGCCCTGGTGTTCGCGTCGATCGGCCCGAGCGGGAAAATGCTCGTTTCGGGCGACGTTACCGAGGCCTCGCTCGCCGAGGCCTTCGAGGAGCAGGCCTCGGCGTTGAGCGCCGCCGGCGCCGACGGCATAGTCGTCGAGACGATGATGGACATCAACGAGGCCGTCATCGCGGTGCGCGCGGCAAAGGCCACCGGACTGCCGGTAATCGCCAGCATGGTCTATGATTCGGGCAAGGCCAAAGACCGCACCATGATGGGCAATACCCCGGAGCACTGCGCCGAGGCGCTTGCCGCCGCCGGCGCAGACGCGATCGGCGCCAACTGCGGGCAGGGCATAGAGGGGTTCATCCCTGTTTGCAAAAAGCTGAACGCCGCAACGGCCCTCCCGCTCTGGATGAAGCCGAACGCCGGACTTCCCGAGATGGTGAACGGGGAAGTGGTGTACCGTACGGGAGCGGAAGAGTTCGCGCGGCATGTGCCGGCGCTCCTCGAAAACGGCGCATGCTTTCTGGGAGGGTGCTGCGGAACCGGTGCGGAATTCATAACGGAGATCAGGCGCGCGATTGAGGGAAAAAAATAAATTCGACGAGAACGGGGAGCGCTACCGTCTTATTTTTCGCAGCGCTCCGCTGGGAATCATTCATTTCGATGCCGTCGGCGTCATAACCGATTGCAACGATGTATTCGTGAATATCATCGGCTCCTCGCGCGACGCGCTGGTAGGGCTTAATATGCTTGGCCTTCCCGACGAGCGGATCGTCGGCGTGGTGAAAAAATCCCTTGCCGGGGAGACCTGTATTTTCGAGGGCGATTACCACTCGGTGACCGGCGGCAGGACAAGCGCGGTCCGCCTGATCTTCTCGCCGATAAAGGACCCGGACGAACGGCTGATCGGCGGATTCGGCATTGTGGAGGACATTACGGAGAGGGTGCGCGCGCACGAGGCGCTCGAAGTCAAAAACGTACAGGTGGAGCAGGCGAACGAGGAGTTGCAGGCCACGCTGGAGGAGCTTGAGCAGGCGAACGAGGACCTGGTGAGCGCCCGGGACGAGCTCATCGTGGCGAACGAGCGGTTGTATGAAAACGAACAGAAATACCATACGCTGTTCGAGAATTCGGCCGATGCGATATTGCTCATGGACGGCAGGTTTATCGACTGCAATAACCAGGCGTGCCGCCTGTACGGCATCCCCCGGGAGGAACTTATAGGGCGTTCTCCATACGAGCTTTCGCCCGAAACTCAGCCTGACGGCCGTCCGTCGCGTGAAGCAGCGATGGAATACGTCTCGAAAGCGCTTGGCGGTACACCCCTGCGTTTTCAATGGCGGCACCTTCGCGGTGACGGCGCTCACGTGGATGTCGAGGTATCGCTCGCCCGCGTTCTTGTTCGGGGTAAAAACCTTCTGATCGCGACGGTGCGGGACATCACGGAGCGCCTGGAGGCCGAAAGCCGGATCAGCGAATCGCTCGCCGAAAAGGAGATTCTGCTTAAAGAGATACACCACAGGGTGAAGAACAATCTCCAGGTGATATCCAGCCTGCTCAGCCTGCAGTCCAGGTTTGTCCGCGACCCATCCGATCTGGCGATCTTTACCGAAAGTCAGAACCGTGTGCGCAGCATGGCCCTCGTCCACGAGAAGTTGTACCAGTCGGGGGACTTCACCCGCATTGATTTCTCGGGCTACATAGAAAGCATGGTGGCCGAACTGCGCCGCTCGTATGGCGATGCCGTGGGACATGTCACGTTCAGGATCGACGTGCGGGACGTTCGCCTGGCAATCGAGAAGGCTATCCCCTGCGGGCTCATTATCACCGAGCTTATCTCGAACGCCCTGAAGTACGCTTTTCCGGATGGCAGGAAGGGGGAGGTACGAATAGCCATGCATTCCGAGGGCCCTTTGACCGTTCTTGTCGTTGCCGACGACGGAGTGGGTATCCCCGCCGATATCGACTACAGGAAGGCCACCACGCTCGGTCTTCAGCTCGTTTACAGCCTGACGGGCCAGGTCGGCGGAATCATTGAGTGCCGCACCGTAAGCGGTACCGCCTTCCGAATCGAATTCCCCGAGAAATGACGGCGCCGACTCCGGCCCTGGAAATAAAGGGCGTGCCGATTCCGCCCCGGGCGCTGAAAAACATGGTTTTCGGAATTACAAAATTTTAAAAAATTTTTCAGGTTTCTTGTTTTTGCCGTACTGCATCAATATATTTAGAAAGAGAGTGGTGATATAAAAGTACCCAAGGACAGGTAGGGAGTGCATGGATCAACAGGGTAGTCCCCCGCAGACAAGGGGGAAAGGTTGTAAAGCGAAGGGCTTATAATCCGGACTCGGAAAGATTATAAGCCCTTCGTCTTTTATGGGGATACAATATGCGTCCTGCTTTCTGGTTGTAGCCGCGGATCCGGGGACGGCTCCCGCGATTGCCCGTGCGACGGGTGTCGTCCTCAATGACGCATTGCGTGCTGAAATAACTTGACTGAATTCGTCCCGTCGTAGTAAGGTTTCGTGTTCCGCGGGCACGGACCGCGGCAGACGCAAAAAACCGGAGACGATTGTCCAATGAAAAGGGTGCCCCGCTTTATACTGTCGCCGCTTGTCCTGTCAACGGCCTTTCTTTTTTCCTCATGCACCATCTGGAACGAGCAGCAGTGGGAGCGGTTCAACAACCGGTCATTCCATTTTCAGAAGTTCACCTATTATCTGAAGGGCGGTGACCGCCGCACCGCCTTTGAATTCATTCGCGACTTCCCGGTCGATGACGCTCTTCGCGTGGTCGCCGAAAAGCACTCGATCGAGATCGACTCGGCCGAGTTCAGGGCGTTCACGGAAAATCCCGACAACGAACGACGCATAGCGGTATTCGGCGTCATACTGACCGAACGGTTCTCGTGGGAATCCCCGGTTTCTCATGCCAATACGATAGAGTTTGAATACGCGAACGAGTTTGTGGGCGAGTCGACGGACACGCAGAGACGCTATTCGCTTGTTATCAAAACAGACGGCAAGGTGCGTGCGGTGTACGGCGATACCGTCGAAAGGCGCGAGGACACAGTCGAGAGCCTTTACAGGCGGGTACAACGCAGGTAGGGGGGGCCGTGTTATGAAGGACGTCCCTGGGACCGATTATTCTCTTTTTGACCGTCCGGAGATGTTGTTGTATCTTTTCCATCCGCGCACCGAATCCGGCGTCGGGAAGGGGGACGGGAGCTTCGAGGAGCTTTCAATACCCGTAGAAAAAGGGGAGCGTATCGGTGGACGTCTGTACGCCGCGGGCGTATCGTCCCCGACCCTGCTGTTCTTTCACGGCAACGGCGAGATCGTCGAGGACTACCACGATCTGGGAGCCCTGTATACGCGCCTGGGCCTCAATTTCATGCCCGTCGATTACCGCGGCTACGGTAGATCGACAGGGTCTCCAACGGTATCGGCCATGATGCGCGACTGCCACGCCGTTTTTAAATACGCGTGCGGACGCATAGACGACGTACCGCAAAGCGGACCGCTCATCGTCATGGGCCGGTCCCTCGGCAGCGCACCGGCGATCGAACTCGCCTTTACCTACCCCGACCGCGTGCGGGGACTGGTCGTCGAAAGCGGTTTCGCGCGGGTGATCCCTCTTCTGCGATTGCTCGGTATCGACGCGACGCGCTACGGCATAACCGAGGAGGGCGCCTTCGACAATCCCCGCAAAATCGCCGCGTACACCGGGCCGACACTGATCATTCACGCGGAACATGACCACATCATCCCCTTCGAGGACGGCGTAATGCTTCATTCCATGTCAGGATCGAAAAACAAGCGCATGCTCGAAATAAAAAAGGCCGACCACAATTCCGTTTTCCAGTACGGTCTCAAGGACTATATGGAGGCGGTGGCCCGCCTGGCGTCGGACGCCGCTAAGGTCTAGCGCTGCTTACGAACGAGGCATAGCGTTCCCGGCGCATTTATAATTGCACGCCGGGCGTTTCCTAAAGAAAATGATTGACTGCTCTCCGCCTGCGGAGTGTCATCTGGCATCGCGCGCCTGTGGAGCGTACGGGGCACTCTATCCGGCCGGACAACAACGGAACACTGAATCCTGAATGGACCTTATCGTCAACGGAATAAAGGAGGCCTTCCGCCTCATCGTCACGCTCGATACCGAGGTTCTGAGCGTGACGCTTCTCTCGCTTCAGATCTCCGGCAGCGCAACCCTTATAAGCCTGGTCATCGGCGTGAGTACCGGAACGGCCGTCGCGCTATCCGAGTTCCCCGGCAAACGCCTGGTCGCGAGCGTCATCAACACCGGCATGGGGCTTCCCCCGGTAGTGGTGGGACTGTTCGTTACGATTTTCATATGGCGGAACGGCCCGTTCGGATTCCTCGGCATACTGTACACGCCCGCGGCGATGGTGCTGGCGCAGGCGATCATCGCCACCCCGATCGTAACGGGCATTAGCTTCGCCGCCATTCAGCAGCTTCCCGATAAGCTCAGGCTGCAGATACTTTCCCTCGGGGCGACGCGCGCGCAGATGGTCTGGATGCTCATGCGCGAGGCGCGGCTTCCGCTCCTGGCGGCGGTGATGGCCGGCTTCGGCGGCGTGATATCCGAGATCGGCGCGTCGATCATGGTGGGGGGCAATATAAAAGGATACACGCGTGTGCTCACCACGGCCACCGTGATGGAAACCAGCCGGGGCAATTTCGACGTCGCCATCGCCCTTGGAATCATACTGCTCATGCTCACATTCGCCATAAATTACATCCTTACGTCGATTCAGCAGAAGGGCGGGCGATGAAGGCGCGGACCAAACCGGTGCTCACCATCAGCGAGCTGCTTGTGGAACGCGGCGGAAACGTGATCCTCGACGTGCCGGAGCTAATACTCTCCGCTGGTGAGGTGCTCGCCGTCATCGGTCCAAACGGAGCGGGGAAGACCACGCTTCTGACAGCCGTGCTCGGTCTTCAGAAATCGATCTCGAAGGGCAGCGTGGCCAGGGGCGGGCTTTCCTTCCCCGGCACGCCTCCGCACCTGTACAGGCGCGGATTCGCCATGGTGTTCCAGGACTCGCTGCTCTTCAATGGCACGGTATCCGAAAACGTGGCCTCCGGGCTGAAAATCCGCGGCTTCGGGCGGAGCGCGATCAAAAAAACCGTTTCCGAGCAGCTCGAGCGCTTCGGTATAGCCGCACTCCGCGACAGGCGCGCCCACTCCCTCTCCGGCGGCGAGGCCCAGCGGGTCAGCCTTGCGCGCGCGCTGGCCACCTCTCCGGAGATACTGTTGCTCGACGAGCCTTTCGCCTCGCTCGACACCCCCACAAGGGAATCAATTCTCGACGATCTCGAGATGGCGCTGTCCGGTTCGGACACCGCGGTCATGCTCGTTACCCACGACCGCGTGGAGGCATTGCGCCTGGCCGATTCGGTCATAGTGCTCGCGAAGGGCAGGATACTGCAGAGGGGTGAAACCATCGACGTACTGCGACGTCCGGCAAACGAATTTGTGGCCTCCTTCGCGGGAACAGAGACCGTCGTGGCGGGAAGGGTGGTGCGCAGCGGCGGCGGGCTCGTCGTGGTTTCCGCCTCGGGCGTGGAAATCGAAGCGGCGGGAGATGCGCACAAGGGCCAGCGCGTGGCAGTCTGCATCAGGCCCGAGAACATCGTCGTGTCGACCGGTACACGGTCCAGGACGAGCGCCCGCAACAGCTTTGCAGGGCGTATAGTCCGCCTGCTTCCGATGGCGCATTTCCATAAAGCGGTCATCGACTGCGGCTTTCCACTTGTCGCGTATATTACTCACCACTCGATCGAAGAGATGGGTCTTCGCGAGGGAGGCCGCGTTCATGTTTCGTTCAAGGCGACCTCGGTGCACCTGATAAAAAAGGAGCGCTGACGGTATGATCGATCTCCACACGCATTCCAGCGCTTCAGATGGCCTGCTTGCGCCCGCGCACCTTGTCGAACTCGCCTTTCGCTGCGGCGTACGGGTGCTTTCCGTTACCGATCATGATACCGTGGCCGGGATCGACGAGGCGATCAAGGGCGCGAAGGGCCTTCCCCTGCGAATAATCCCGGGAATCGAGTTCAGCGTCGATTTTCCGCGTGGTTCGTTCCACCTGATCGGGTTATATATCGACCATACGCACCCGGAGCTTACGGCCGCGATCAACCGGCTTAAGAACATACGCGACGCAAGAGGCGGGCTGATAATAGACGCTCTGAAGGAAGCGGGGGTCGACATACCCCTGCACGAGGTGATTTCCGAGGCGGACGGCGGATCGCTCGGCAAACCGCACTTCGCCCGCGTCATGGTCCGCCACGGGTACGCGCGGAGCGTCGAGGAGGTCTTTGAGCGCTACCTCGTCAACGGCAGACCGGGAGATGTGCCGAAGGAAAAGATCGCCCCGGCGGAGGCCATACGCCTGGTCCGCGCAGCGGGGGGTCTGCCGGTACTGGCGCATCCATCGTCCCTTGAAATGCCGTCGATCGAGGCGTTCGAGAACCTGCTCGATGAGCTCGTGCCGATGGGATTGATGGGAATCGAAGCCTATGCTTCTATGAATACCGGGGAGGATGTCCGGCGATACGACGCCATTGCACGGCGCAGTGGGCTTCTGGTTTCGGGAGGGAGCGATTTCCACGGCGATCATGACGAACGCATGGGCTTTTACGCGGAGAACGCACCAATTCCGGAAGGGCTCATCGACGAGATCGACCGTTGGCGCGGCGTCATCATCCACGATAGACCTTGAGAGAAAATGACCTGTCGTTAAAGAATCCGCATCCGCGGGGTGCGAAACGGACCGGCGGGACTTTTGCCTCTAAGGATAAAACGGCAGCGCCGACAGTCCCGCCGTCTCCTCGAAGCCGAGCATCAGGTTGGCGTTCTGCACGGCGTTTCCCGACTGTCCCTTGAGCAGATTGTCGATCACCGAGGTAATGAAGAGCTTGCCGGTGCGCTCGTCCACCATCGCGCGGACCTCACAGCGGTTGGAACCGCGAACGTCGGTGGTGTTTGGGGAGCTGTCGGTGATGTACACGAAGGGTTTCCCCCTGTAATACTCGCGATATATCGCATGGATGTCGGCGGTGGCGAGGCCGGGTATGCAGTCGGCGTAGATAGTGGTCAGGATGCCGCGGTTCAGCGGCACGACCTGGGGCACGAACAGGATGCGATGCTGGCGGTCGCCGCGCGCGTTGAGCACGTTCTCCACTTCCACGATGTGCTGATGACGTCCCTCGCGGTAGGTGTTGAGGTTTTCGTAGCGCTGGGGATAGAAGTTCGATTCGCCCGGGTTTTTTCCTGCGCCGGAAACTCCGGTCTTTCCGTCGCATACGATCGACGAGCTCTCGATCAGGCCTTTTTCCACGGCGGGGAGCAGTCCCAGAATCATTGATATGGCGAAACAGCCGGGGTTCCCCACGATACGGGCCTTTGTAATCTTATCCGCATTGATCTCCGGCAGTCCGTATACCGCTTCCGGCAGCGCTTCGGCGGCCAGGTGGGCGGTTTCCATCCCCTTGTTCGCCGCGTACACGGCGTAGTCGCTTTCGCTGCCGAAACGAAAATCCCCGCTGAAGTCGATGACCGGAATTTTATGGCGATGGAATTCTTTGATAAGCGTCATTCCCGCCCTGTCCGGTGTGGAAAAAAAGGCGATATCGATATCGTTGTAATCGATGTTTTCAGGAGGCTCAACGAGCATATCGCAGTATCCCTTAAGATGGGGGAACACTTTGCTGACGGGGACACCGGCGTCCTTGCGGGCGACGAGTTGCTTTATCCTGAGGCCGGGATGACGAAGCAGAATTTCTATGAGGCCGAGCCCCCCGAAACCCGTTGCTCCCACGATCAGCGCTTTCTTCATTTCAGTTTCTCCGTGCAATAATTGAAGCCAGCGTAGCGGCGAGGGCATGATTTGTAAATAATTATCTTTGTAGAACCCCGCGTCCGCAGGCCTTCAGTGCGCTGAATACGGTGTCGTGGTAGGGGGCGACCTCCCTATTTGTAGACGGACCCGGCTGAGGCCAGCGCCTTCTGTACGACCGGATCGCCGGGATACAGCATAAGGAGGTTGGTCAGCTCCGCGTCGCGCTGTTCTGCCGTGATTGACAGGGCGTCCACCAGCTGCTTCAATTCCAGGGGAAGGGAGTCGGGATTTTGAAGCTCGGGATACTTCTTTCCAAGTTCCTCGTAACGGGGCCAGAGTTTTTTCATTTCGGTTCCGAGCGCGATGATCGCATCGGCGGCCTCTTTCGGGGTTTTGGCCTGTTTCACATCGGCCACGAACCGCCCGCGCGCGTCGATTATATCGCCCATGACGCTCTTGATATCCGTGTATCTGCCCGTGCCGCATCCGTTGGAGAGCACAAGCGCCGTAATGAAAAGCAAACCCGCGATTTTCTGGTACATGCGGCCCTCCATACTGGATTATACTTATGTCTATACACGCAGGGAGAGCCGATGTCAAACATAAATGTCGTCAATAGCGCCGGCCGGTGAAGCGTACCGGGCGCGCCAGTACGATTGGCCCATTGTAGATCGTAAACGTTGCGGGAAGGGTGATATACAAGGGGTTTATCCCTGCCGCGAAAACAGCGTCCGCGCGGAATTTACGATCGTTTCGTTTCGTGTCATGCCATCACCCCGGAATGAACAGTCCTTCGTTAATAAAAAATCTAATGCATCAAACCTCGAATATCAATAAAATGATGGAATTTTATTGTATACGACCGATTATTCTTGACAAACTTCAGCACGCACCATTGCTATTCATTTTACGCGAATGTGTGAAAATTGGACACTACACACAGACTGTTGTTTTACCGCACGTACCGGAGAGGGTTCTTTCCATTCATGGAGGGGGCCCTCTCGCTGCAACCCGGTTTTACAACAACCGCCGCATGCTGTTGATATAGATGAGAGGAGGTCAGCCGATGAAAAAGTACAACGTGGTGATTCTCGGGGCGACTGGCGCCGTGGGTATCGAGTTTCGCAAGATACTGCTCGAGCGGAAATTTCCGATAGACAAAATACGCTTCCTCGGGTCGTCCACCGTTGGCACGCAGATCGAGTTTGGCGGACGCACGGTCACGGTCGAGGCGGTCGGCGACGATTCCTTCAAGGGTTATGATATAGGTTTGTTCTCCGCGGGCGCTTCGATCAGCAAACAGGTGGCGCGCAGGGCTGCGGAATCGGGCTGTGTTGTCATCGACAACAGCTCGGCATGGCGCATGGACCCGGACGTTCCGCTGGTGGTGCCCGAGGTAAACCCGGACGACGTAGACTGGAACAGGGGGATCATCGCCAACCCCAACTGCTCGACGATCCAGATGGTCGTGGCGCTCAAGCCGATCCACGACCATGCCAGGATCAAACGCATCGTGGTAAGCACGTACCAGGCGGTATCGGGGACAGGGCTCAAGGCGATTGAGGAACTCGGCATACAGGTAAAGGACCTCGTGCAGGAGAGACCGATCTCCCAGCGCAAAGTATATGCCCACCAGATAGCGTTCAACGCCCTTCCGCACATCGACGTGTTTCTGCCTAACGGCTACACGAAGGAAGAGATGAAGATGGTGAACGAAACCAGGAAAATCATGGGAGACGATGCCATAGGCGTGACGGCCACCACCGTCCGCGTTCCGGTATATCACGGCCACTCCGAAAGCGTTAACATTGAAACTGAGAAAAAGATATCGGCTGATAAAGTGCGCGAGCTTATGAAAAACGCTCCCGGGGTGATCGTCGAGGACGATCCCGCGCGGAATTTGTATCCGCTCGCCATCAACGCGGCGGGAAAAGACGAGGTGTTCGTCGGCAGGATCCGCGAGGACGAGTCGATTCCCAACGGCATCAACATGTGGATCGTTTCGGACAACATACGCAAGGGCGCCGCGCTTAACGCCGTGCAGATCGCCGAGCTCCTCATTAAGAAGGGGATGGTGAAGTAGGACTTACGGTGTCAGTCCGTTTCGGGATAGCGCTGCCTGATTGAGCGGATAAAATCGAGATTTTCGAAGAAGACGTCAATAAGCTCCGGGTCGAACTTTCGGCCCGAGAGCTTTTTTATTTCATCGAGCACCGAGTCCTCCTCCCACGGTTCCTTGTACACGCGGCGCGACGAGAGCGCGTCGTATACGTCGGCAAGCGCGACAATGCGACCGAAGATCGGGATTTCTTCACCTTTCAGCGACTCGGGTTTTCCCTCCCCTTTTGCGTCAACCGGCTCACAGGTATTCCAGTCCACACCCCCCGGGTAACCCGTGCCGTCCCAGTTTTCGTGGTGGGTGAGGGCGACGACCGCGGCGACCTCGTCGAATTCGGACTGCCTCTCGCGAAAAAGACGTGCGCCGAGATAGGTATGCCGCTTCATAATCTCAAATTCCTCGTCGGTGAACTTCGCCGGTTTTTTAAGAATCAGGTCCGATATGGCGACCTTGCCGACATCGTGCAGCATGGCCGCCATGCGCAATATATCCCTGTTCCGGTCGATGGTCTGGCGGGGAACGCCGCGACGCTGGGCCCAGCGTTCGTACAATTCTACAGAATATGACGCGACGCGGTTGACGTGCGCTCCGGTTTCCTTGGGGTCCCGAAGCTCCGCCATGCTTATCATACGCAGAAGCAGCGTGCGGGTCATCTGCGCGCGCTGGAGCACCATGCTCGCTATTCCGGCGAAATGGAGGACGTAGGGCTCCAGTTCGCCGTCGAACGGGATAAACCCGCCCGAATCGTCCATTGCATTGATGATCTGTAAAACACCGACAATAACGTCGCGGCTTGTCTTGAGGGGAACGGTAAGGACCGAGGTGGTCCGGTACTGTGAAATCTGGTCGTATGTCGAATCGAAATGATAGATTGCATCGGAAGGGATGTTATAGACGTCGGGCGTGTTCAGAATCTCTCCGGTCGAGGCGACATAGCCGGAAAGCGATTTCCGGTTGATGGGCAGCCGGAATGTCGTATATATCAGTTTCTGGCCTTCGGGCAGCTTTTTCTGAAGGGTGTCGTTCTGGGAGTGGCTGAACACGAGATGGTCGCCGTCGCGTATATAGATCGAACCGGCATCGGCGTTAACGACCTTCCTCGCCTCGGAGAGGATCCTTTCGAGCAGAATATCGAGGTCCTGGATGTCGTTGAGGTCGGACCCGATTCGGATGATGTCATTGAGCCTGCTGGTGTCTTTGTTCATTTTACCTCTGAGCGGCGCATCGGCCCTCTCATAATTATCGGTAATCGTACAAATGAAAATAACCGTCCGCGGCGTAAAAATCAAGGCCGTGGGGCCGGTAATATTATTAAATGAATATTTTAGTTAATAGATACGAAAATAATACTATACCGCAAAACAGGTGTTTGATATAGTATGCATGGCCTGTGCGACGGCCTCAAACCGATGGCGCCCGATGAGGTTTAATGAAGCTCGCATTATGCTATTTTGACACCGCCGTCTCCAGGATGTTTGTGGAGAAGACCGACGAGAAGGGAGAAAAAGCGGTCGTGCTCTCTTCCCCGCACAACTTTGTTTATCGTGATGAAATAGTCGCAAAAGTGATCAGCGTCGAGGACCCCGCCGACGCCGCGCTTGAAATCGACAAGGGGTATTCATTTTACGTCATTGAAAAGAACCCTTCATTCAAACCGGGAGAGGGGATTTACCACGACCAGCTTTCATCGACCTACAAGGCCTCCGATTACGGATTTGTACTACTCGACCGGAACACCCAGAAACTGCGGCTCGTCACTCCCATCCAGATATCCAAGGACAGGGTGAGGGCATATTTTATCATATTTCCCACTAAATTCATGAAAGTACCCGCGTATGTCGACATCGAAAAAGCGCTTCAGCAAAGAAAGATACTCGCCATTCTCGACAAGGAATCGATCGAAGACCAGCTCGCCAAGATCGACCTGGGGCAACCGGCAGTCAATCGCGTGCTCGTTGCCAGGGGGAAAGAGCCGGTCACCGGATACGACGAGTATTTCATTCCGCTCATCAAGCTTGAAAAGAAGGCCGGCAAGTTCCTCGAGGACGGGCGCATCGATTTCAAGGAGGTCGACTCCATAATAGAGATCAAGCGCGGCCAGGAAGTCTTAAAGAAGGTCCCCGGGGTAAAACCCGAAGACGGCATGGACATTTACGGAGAGAAGGTGGACGCAGCGTTCGAGGTTAAAGAGGGATTCAACAGGGGGGGGCATGTCGTAGAATCCATGGGAGACGTATCGGTATTCGTATCGGACATCGACGGCTGTCTCAACCTGGAAGGCAAGAAGATTTCGGTTTCGCCATTTGCCATCATCAAGGGCAACGTGGATTATGATTCGGGTAACATCGATTTCAACGGTTCGGTTCACGTGCTGGGGTCGGTGCTGCCGGGCTTCTCGATAAAGGCGAAGGGAGACATCATCGTCGATAAAAACGTGGACGACGCTTACCTCGAAGCCGATGGAGATGTTACCATTAAACATGGTATTTCCGGGAAAGGAGCGATGAAGATAATTGCCGGCGGAAGGGTCCGCTCGAAATATATACTGAATTCAACGGTGGAGGCGGTGAAGGACATTGAAGTGGAGGACTCAATTATCAACAGCAAGGTGTTCTCAAACGATCGCATATCGGTTACCGCGCGCAACGGCAAAATCATAGGCGGCGAGATTATCGCGCGTCACGAGATAGTGGTGAATGTGGCGGGCGTGCCCAAGGAGAATATCACGAAGCTCACCGTTGGTGAGAGCCTGTTCGTTGAAAGAGAACTCATTGAAATACGGCGGGAGATCGACTCGGTCAAAACGGTGGTGCAGGAGATAATGCGAAAGATCAAGGCCAGTTTCGGCGAGGGACTTTTTGAGGACCCTAAAAAATTTCTGGCGATTCTGCCGCCCGTCAAGAAAAAGAACTGCCTGCTCATGCTCCAGGAGCTCACCGCGCACAACCGTGATCTCGGCGAAATAAACAGGAAACGCGTCGAAGTCGAGGCGAAACTCAAGCTCGAGCGGGACCCGGTGGTTATCGTGACCGAGGAAGTGTTTCCCGGCACGGTGATCAGCATCAAGAAGCGAAAACGCAGGATAGAAGAGAAACTGACAAACGTGAAGTTCTACGAAGACGCCTCGGACAAGGAAATTCACTATACCGCCGCGATCTGAGCTTTTAATTACTTCCATTTCCAATGTTTATTCAGCAGGTTCCGGGCCGGATTGTTTTTCGATGATGAAGTCGAAGATTCACGGAAACAGTCGCCGAAGAATTTAATTTGACAAAACCGCGCTCTGATATAAGACGGAGCGCAGTCATCCTTTTTTTCTGGAGGTCGCCATGGGAATGCCTGGCATTTGGGAACTGGTTATAATCTTCCTGATCGTTCTGCTTGTTTTCGGCGCCGGTAAGATACCGAAGATCGCCAAGGACGTGGGAAGCGGCATACGCGAATTTAAGAAGTCGATTACCGGCGAAAACGAAACCGAAGACAAGAATAAGTAGACGGGATGCTGAATCATAGCGAGTATCTCGATAAAGCGTTGCAGCTCGCCACGCGGGCCGAACACCTGTCCGAGGATTCGGCCGGATTCTTCAGGTCCGTCTATACTTACCAGTCCGAACGCCTCGAAGCGTACACCGCTCTTGCGTTCGACGGGGGCTGGGTCCGCCGTGATGAAATGCCGATTGTTGACGTCGAAGCTTTTTCGATCGCAACCGGAGAATACCCCCCGCTCAGGGAAGGGATGGAAGCCCTGCTTTCAAGACTCTCCGGGCTTCACAAAGGGATGAAATTCGACCGTCTTCTGGAGCTGTTTTCAGGCGGTACGGATCCGATGAACCGGGCCGCCCGCGCGCTCCTTGCGCGGGATTTCGATGCCATGTCCGCGCAATCGCAGGCATGCGGTCTCGGCGTTGAAGAATATATCTTCGTGCTGGTCAACTGGCTTAAACCGTTCTTTGCGGCACTTGCCGAAAAGTTCGGTGCTGACATTCGGCAGGATGAATGGATGGAGTCACGTTGCCCGGTATGCGGCTTTTATCCCGACATGGCAAAGATCGTCGGCGCAAAGGACGGAAGGCGCTTTCTGCACTGTGCGCTGTGCGAGTACGAATGGCATTTTAAACGCATCGCGTGCCCGGTATGCGATAACGAGGACACTGAAAAGCTCGGCTATTTCGCCGTGGAAGGGGAAACGGCCTACCGGGTTGATTTTTGCGACGAATGCAAAGGCTACATCAAGACGATCCAGCTTGGAAAGTTCCAGGAACCGGAGAACTGCGACCTGACCGTCGAAAATATTCTCACCACGGATCTGGACTCGGCTGCCATGAAAAAGGGCTACGCGAGGCCGTAATTTTTTTTGTTCACCCGGTAACATGAATATTATATTTGTACCATGCAACACATACGAAAATTCAGAATGGGCCACAGTGCACGGGCGGACTGGGAATACTCTTTGTATAAGCACGACGACATGATTCGGTTCGCACCAAACAGAAGCTCCGGGCAGACGCGTTCCCTGTGCAGTAAACGGTGATCAAATGCACGACCGTATCGATATAAGCAACCTCCTCATCGCCGTGATCTTCAGCGGTCTCGGGATAGCGGTTCCCGTGCTTTTTCACGCGCTCGGTCTCGGTTCCATTTTCCTTCCCATGTATCTGCCGCTCGCCATCGGCGCGTTTTTACTGAACCGTGTCAACGCGGTGATTGCCGGATTTTTTACGCCGCTCATTTCCGCCCTGTTGACCGGTATGCCGCCGTTCTATCCGCCGGTGGCGTTTATCATGATGCTGCAGCTAGCCGTATTCTGTTTTACCATTTCCCTGTTAACGCATAGATTCAAATCTGGTATCTTCATTTCGCTTGCGGCCGCCGTTCTGATCGACAGGATTCTTCTTGCCGCGCTCTACTATTTCATATACCCGTTCTTTTCGATCGACTCCCGCATAATAACGCTGTACGATCTCGTTAAGTCGCTGCCCGGAATCGTCCTGCTCTTTATCGTTGTTCCGCTGGCCGTTCCGCGCTGCGTGGCGATACTGCGAAAGAACTCCCTGCACCTCTTCGAGCACCGGCATGGTGGGAATCATGAGCACTGACGCGCGCCGCGAAAAGGCCGATTACTTCCACGGGCTTGCCTGCGGCTGGGACGAGAAGGTGGGAAACAACGCGGGCCGGCGGGAGAAGCTGAGAAGCATTTTTGAGATGATAATGATCGGCGACGGGGCCAGGGTACTCGACGTGGGCTGTGGGTCAGGAGTGCTGTTTCGGTTCGTCGAGAAGAAAATCGGACCCGGCGGCGGAATCTTCGCCATCGATCCGGCCGCGGGCATGATCGAGCGGGCAAAGGAGCTCCACCGTGAGTTCGATAACATCGAATATGGTGTGGGTTTTATTGAGGATGCCGGACTTCAGGACGGGGAATTCGACGTGGCGCTGTGCTACGCGGTTCTCCCGCATATCGACGACATTCCCGGGGCCCTGCGGGTGCTTCACCGGGCGCTCACACCCGGGGGC
>JALOTJ010000107.1 GCA_025457965.1 Spirochaetota bacterium
GGCGATCGTCGGGGCCAACGCCTTCGCCCACGAGTCGGGCATACACCAGGACGGCGTGCTCAAGAACGCCATGACCTACGAGATCATGAATCCCGAGGACGTCGGTATCGGCCGTTCGAACATCGTGCTGGGAAAGCACTCGGGGCGTCACGCGGTCATCGAGCGGCTGAAATTCCTCGGCTACGACCTTGCCGGCGAGGAACTGGAACGGTTCTTCAAATATTTCAAGGCGCTCGCCGACGCGAAGAAGCAGATCTTCGACGAGGACCTCGAGGTGCTCATCGGCGAGACCGTCTACAAGGAGAAGGGCCGCTTCAAGGTGACGAACGTGCAGATCTCGACAGGGATGTTCTCGCCGCCCATGACGCTCGTTACCATCAAGGACCGCGAGAACGAGGGCGCCGAAGCGTTCGACGTGGCCGCCGGCAACGGCGGCGTGGACGCGGGCATCAACGCGGTCAAGAAGATCACCGGCACCGGGGCGCGCATCGAGTCATTCAATCTCGTTGCGATTACGGGCGGCTCCGACGCGCTCTGCGAGGTGACGGTGACGGTCTCCGAGGAGTACGAGGGTAAAACGCTCAAGGTGACAGGAAGCGGCGTCAACATCGACATCAGCGTGGCGGGTATCTTTTCGTTCGTCGACGCGCTGAACAAGATGGAATATCGCAAGAAGGTGAACGGCGTGCGCGAGCGGGTCGAGGCGCGTGTGTGATCGTTTTCGGACGGATCGGACTATCAGGGGTGGGGATTGTTTTCCGCCCCCGGCGTATTTCGGTGGTTTCGATGAAACCCTGACGCACCACCGCGGCTTTCGCGCGCGGTCAACCGGGCTCAGTCTGCAATAAGGATCGAGAGCGCACGTTCGGCGAACGCGCACAACGCGATGATGACGATGAACCATGCCAGGAGGGGCGCCGCGCCCCTCCTGGAGAGGAGTATCTCCGGGCCGGTTCTGCGCGGAGAGGGGTGCCGACCCCTTGATGTTATGATTGATCCGATGAAGCCGGTTGCCAGTGTCAGCGCAAACCCGCCCAGGTTCCACCACATCCACGACACCTCGCTCTCGAAAAACATCCACAGTATGAGATTAAGGCCGAATCCCGCGGCGAACCCGGCCATCGCATGACCTTCCCGCGCGCGGTGCGTGAATATCCCCAGTGCGAAGACCCCGGCCACGGGGCCGTAGAACGCGGAGCCGATCTTGTTGACCAGTTCGATAACGGTTTCGGCTCCACCGGCAATTCGCAGTGCGAACGCCGTGGAAAAGCATCCCCAGAAGAGCGTAATGAGCCGTGAGGATAAGAGCTTGCCGCGGTCGCTCAGGGAGTCCAGGCGGGGGAATATCCTCCTGGCGAAGTCTTCCCATGTTACCGCGCTGAGCGAGTTCATCGCCGAGTCCAGGCTCGACATCGAGGCGGCGAGCATTCCCGCCACCACGAGGCCGAGCAGTCCCGGCGGAAGGTAGCGGGCGAAGAAGTGCGGCATGAGATAGTCGGGCGGGAGCGTGCGCAGCGTTTCGGTGAATTCGGGCGTATGCGCCAGAAAGGGAATCATGAGCACGCCGATCGCGCAATAGGTCAGCACTATCGGAAAGCGCACGAGCGCGTTGAAAACGAGGGCCTTCCGCGCGCCTTCCGTGCCGCCCGCCGCGAGCAGACGCTGGGCCTGGCTCTGGTCGCAGCCGTAATACGAAATATAAAGGAAAAGGCCGCCGAAAAGCATTGGCCAGAAAGAGAACGTCGCGCCGTCCCCGAGCCCGGTGGAGCCAAACTCGAATATCGACAGCCTGTCGGCAGAGCCCGGCGAAATCGAGTAATCGCCTCCGAGCAGCACAAGAAGAATGCCGACACACGCGGCTGAGCTGAGCCACAGGATGACGAGCTGGACCAGGTCGGTATAGATATCGGCCTTTATACCCCCCAGTACGGTGTAAATGAGCGCGACCGCCGCGATGAGAAATATGGTGACGCCAAGGTCAAAACCGAGGAAAACGCCGACGACGTACGAGGTGGCGAGCAGCACCACTCCGGCGCCGAGCGATCGGCTGATCAGGAAGACAAGGCCGAGCGCATAGCGGGCCGTTTTCCCGAAACGGTGCTCAAGGTATTCATATATTGTTGAGCCGCCGAGCTTCGAGTATGCGGGCAGGAGGACCAAAATAATGAAGAGCATCGCCAGCGGGATCGCCAGCTCGTACTGCAGCCACCTGAGCCCACCGCCGGCCTTGAGCGCGATGAAGGCCGGCGCGCCGACGAGGCTGATGGCGCTTACCTGGTTGGCCGCCAGCGACGAGCCGACCAGCCAGAAGGGGATGCTTCTCCCCCCCAGGTAGTAGTCGGACTGGTTTTTCTGACGCCGCCCGATAAGCCAGCTCATCCCGATTACCAGTGCGGTGACCGACGCGATCACCGTCCAGTCAAAACTATTCATCGCCGCTCCGTCCCCGGGTGGTCAGTCCTTACTGATCCGATGGATCCATTAATAAAAATTACTTTGCATGAATCCGTGCGGAGAATACACTTGCCCAGATGGAGATCAATGGAATATCGGCATACCCCCACGGGAAGGGGAAGCCCGTCTCATTTTTCGGATCAGAAACCACCCTGCTGTATGGATGACGGCTTTATCGTACATTGCTTCCGAATAAACGTCCAGTCTTTTTGGAGGATTGCATGAGCGAATATTTTGTCACGGTACTCGAATGGATTATAAAATGGATAACGCCTATTTCCATTATCGCGGTATCGATCATAGCGGGCTGGCTTTTTGAAAAAGCCGTCATAAAGAGAGTGGCGGGAATGATACCCGCCAGCGGATGGGAGCCCGGGACGGTCGTTATCGGAGCCCTGCGGCGCATGACGATATTCTGGTTTTTGCTGGCGGGCTCATATCTGGCTGCGGTTAAGCTCTCCCCGGAAGTGGAGATGCTGGCCTCTATCCGGACCCTGGTCGCCGTCCTTGCGATATTCACCGTTACAATCGTCGCTTCGCGTATATTCGTCGGCATCATCGATGCGTATGCGAAAAAGTCGGAAGGCGTGTTGCCATCCACATCAATTTTTTCCAACATCGCCCGCGTCGTGATCTTTATCGTCGGCATTCTCATCATCCTTCAATATCTGGGATTATCGATTGCTCCCATGCTCACCGCTCTGGGTGTCGGAGGTCTGGCAGTGGCACTGGCGCTCAAGGACACTCTGTCGAACCTCTTCGCAGGGATTCAGATCATCGTCTCCAGGCAGATACGTCAGGGAGATTACATCGAGCTCGACGCGGAGCGGCGGGGGTATGTCGTCGACATAAGCTGGCGCAATACCATGGTCAGGGGACTGGGAAATAACCACATAATCATCCCGAATTCTGTCCTCTCGGATGCAGTTATCGTCAATTATCACCTGCACCAGGCGGAGCTCTCGGTCCTGGTCCCCGTTGGCGTGGCCTACGACAGCGACCTCGAGCTCGTTGAGCGCGTGACGCTTGAGGTGGCCGGTGAAATCCAACGCGGGATTCCCGGGGCGGTCGCGGAGTATGAGCCGATTGTGCGTTTCACCGGTTTCAACGACTCGGCGATCGGGTTCAACGTGATTTTGCGCGCACGGGAATACGTCGAACAGTTCATCCTGCGCCACGAGTTCATCAAGCGTCTCCAGCGGAGGTACGAAGCCGAGGGGATCGAAATACCCTTCCCGATCCGGACCGTGTATATGAAAGAAAGCTTGAAAAATAAATGACCGGGTGTACACTAGGGGCGATAAATATACACTTATATTAGGATATTCCAATGCATAATATCTTGATGTACTCCGACGAGATCTCACGGGTCGAATACGATCCCAATCATCCCTTCAAGCCGGGGAGGGGGAAACAGCTCATGGACCTGCTCAAGCGGCACAATCTGATCTTCGAGGATAACCAGAAGGTGATCAGTCCCCAGCCGCTCGATGAGAGCCTGCTCCTCCTCGCCCATACCCGGTATTATATCGATCTCTTCAAACGGGCTGACGAGGGGGAATTTTCGCTCGAGATGCTCGAGGCGGGGCTGGGCACCGGCGACAATCCCATCTTCCGGGGTATGTATCGCTTCTCGCTCATCACCTCGGGGGGGACCTGGCAGGGCGCACAGATGCTGGACTCCGGCGAGGCGCGCTTCGTCTTCAATCCCATCGGCGGTTTTCATCATGCGGGGAAAAACCACGCCGGCGGCTTCTGCTATATTAACGACATCGGCATCGCTATCATGGATCTCATTAAAAAGGGGCGGCGCGTCGCCTATATCGACATCGACGTCCATCATGGCAACGGCGTGCAGGACCTGTTTTACAAAGACGACCGGGTGCTCAAGATTTCCATTCACGAATCGGGTATGACGCTATACCCGTGGAGCGGCTTCCAGAACGAGATTGGCGTCGACGCCGGCACCGGCTACAATGTCAACATCCCGCTCCTCAAGGGGACGGACGACGAGATATACGTGGAAGCCTTCGAATCGGTCGTGCCGCCGCTCGTAAAGGCATTCAAACCGGACATCGTCTTCGCCCAGATCGGCGGAGACGTGCACCGCGAGGATCCGCTGGCCCATCTTCGCCTTACGTCAAACGGATACAAGCGCGTAGTCCAGATCATCAACGGGCTGTCGCCCAAAATAATGGCGACCGGGGGGGGAGGCTACAACGTATACAAGACCTCCGCTCTCTGGGCGCTGGCGTGGGCCACCTTCTGCGGTATCACGCCAAGCGACCACTATGCCGGCGTGGTGGGGGGCATGATGTACGGGCCCGAGGCGCATGCGGGAAGTCTCGACGACGAGCCGTTTGTCGCGAAGGGCGCCGAAAAAGACGAATACCGGAAACATGCCGAGGAGGTGGTCGAATACATCCGCAAACAGGTTTTCCCGATACACGGGATAGGGTAGATAGAATGGAAGACGGCGTGTGCCGGGCCACCGGCCCATGAAAAGCGCGTTTACCAAGTCGCGCCAGCTCCTGTTTGTAGCGGTTATACTTCTCGTGCTTATCCTCGCCAACGGGGCATTCCTCTGGCGCGAGGTGAGCAGGCTGCAGAACGACGCGCGCATCATCAATTATGCCGGCATCATGCGCGGCTCGATCCAGCGCGCGTGCAACCACGAGCTTGCCGGTCGGCGTGTCGATGCCGTAATCGCCCAGGTCGATGCGCTCATTGCAAGCTTCGAAAACCGGGATTCCGGGTTCGAGATTAAAATGTTCGAGGAGCGGTTTTTCAAGGAGCTCCAGGAACTTAAGGCGGCATGGAGCCTGCTGAAATACCAGATTTCGGCATTCCGCGCCTCCCACAATGACGATAGCCGGGAACGCGTGCTTGTCCTTGCCGAACAGTGCTGGGCCGCGTCCGACCGCCTGGTCTATACGACCCAGTATGCGTCCGAGGCCAAGCTCAATGTGCTCGAATATGTCTTCATACTGATCATTCTCAACGCGATCGCCGTGCTCATCATCATCGACCTTGTCCGAAGCTATGTGCGGCAGCAGCTCGAATTCGCCGCGCACCACGACCAGCTTACGGGCGCGCTCAACCGTTACTCATATACAATCGCCCTTGAACGGGAGGTCAAGAGGAGCCGGCGCTATGGCTCGCCGCTCTCCATACTGCTGTTCGACATCGACAACTTCAAGGCGGTCAACGATACTCACGGACACAAGGCGGGAGATTCCGTCCTGAGGGAGGTGGCGCGTATTGTGTCGGAGCAGATCCGGGACAGCGATTTCCTGTGCCGCGTGGGAGGCGAGGAATTCGTCGTGATCGCGGTCGAGAGCGACGGTAAAAGCGGCAGCGCCATGGCCGAGAAGCTCCGCGGGCTGATACAGGAGCGCAATTTTAAAACGACCGGACGCATCACCGTGAGTTTCGGCGTTGCCGAGCTTGGCGCGGAAGAGAATTCCGATTCATTCTTCAAGCGGGCAGATGCCGCGCTCTACCGCGCCAAGCAGGCGGGCCGTAACAGGGTCTCGTGCGCGGGGATGAAGGCCTGAAAAGACCCGCGGGATACTGTGATAGATACGGCTGTACAATTCCGGTCAACATAGCCATGTTACTGGTAAAATCCGGCTTACGGGAGTAGCGACAATGATTATCGATACTGTTGCAAACATCGCGCTATACGCCGCGCTGAACTCGAAGCTGGGCCGTGCACTTGACTATATAACGAAAACGGACCTCGGGACGCTCCCGGCCGGGCGCACCGACATTGACGGCGCGGATATCTATTGCATCGTGAGTGAATACGACACAAGGCCGGCCGGGGAGTTGAAGTGGGAGGCGCACCGCGTCTACACCGACATACAGGTCGTTCTCTCCGGCGCGGAGGCCATCGGCTATGCGCCGGTGTCGGCGCTGAATGTTACGGCCGGGTACGATGCCGGAAGTGACGTGATGTTCCTCGAGGGCGAGGGGACGTTCATGCCGGCGCTACCCGGACGTTTTATCGTGCTGACACCGCATGACGCCCATATGCCGGGTGTTTCGACCGGGGTAAAGAGTCGTATTAAAAAACTTGTAATTAAGGTGCGATACTCGGCGCCGCTTTGACATTTCAGCGGTCGGTAACTTTTCAGTGCAATGCCCTTCACGGGTCAAATGTTCGAGCCGCAAGAGCGGTGCGGCCTTATGAGCCGGTGCCCGGTCAGGCGCTGGATCTTTTCACCTCGGGGAATAGTGCACGCAAGCCCGGGATATCCTGCATGGACATGTTTTATCGATCAGTATCAAGTTGCCCCATGGCGCATTGTATGCCGCCGTCACGCCCCATCTCGATCTCGATCTCGATATAACTTCCTTTCTTAAACGCCCCCGTATTGGCGATTACGGTGTCGCCGAAGCGCTCGACTCCCCCCGCCTCGTGGATGTGTCCGCACACTACGAGGTCGACCCGGTTTGTCTCGATGAAGCTCCTCACGCTTTTACTTCCGCCGCGAAGATACAGGAAGGTCCGGTCGCGAAGGCCGCGGGGAGGGGCGTGGGAGATAAGCACCTTGACCGGCGCGTTTGCCACGGCCGCGATGCCTTTGTGCAGTAATTCGACTATCTCCAATTCGCGGTAAATAGTCCGCGTGGGAATCGGGGTGGGCGAAGAGCCGCCGAGTCCGAAGAAACCTATTCCGTTGACGATTCGCCCGTCGGCGTGAATGCCGATGCCTTTCTCCCGTAAAAAATCTCCCATGGCCGGCTCGTCCCAGTTCCCGTGGACCGCGAGAATATTCCGGTTGAATGACTCGATCAGCGCAATCACCTCCCGAGCCTCGGCGATCTTCCCGGTGTGGGTGATGTCACCGGCGATAATGACCAGGTCTGAACGCCGTATCATGTCGCCGGCACGTTCTATCATCGCGACTCTTCCGTGGATATCGGCCATCGCCAGAATGCGTGTGGGAATGGGGGTGAGTTTTTTCTCTCTAGTGACCTTCATCTCATGCCTCCTTCAGCAATCGCGCCGCTTCATCCATCGATTCCGCGCTTTTCAGCCGGGACAGTTCCTCCGGTGACTCCTGGAATTTCTCCAGAGCGTTGAAGAAGCGGTCCAGTATGTCGCCGGCGTAGGTCGGCACCAGAAAGATGTGCGTGTGCGGAATTCTACGGCCGCGCGCGTACATGCATACGAATTCGGGTTTCAGCGCCTTCATCATTTTCGCGCCGACCTCGCGCGCCAGCTCAAAAAGGCTTTGAGTTTCCTCTGCGGAGAGATCGTGCCACCATGGCACATGCCGCCTCGGGATAACCAGGCAATGACCCTTCGCATACGGGTGTATGTCGAGGATCGCCATGGACAGTTTGTTCTCGTGGACGACATTAGCCGGTGCACGTCCGGCGACGATTTCGCAGAATACGCATTCATTTCCGGCCATCGGGTCCCCTCGTGCCATGGTTTTGCGCGCTATCGTGTTTTCATACAACACCGGGACAGAGGCGGTCAAGCATAAACGCCGGGAAGTCTGTTGACAAAAAAACCCCGCGGTGGCTATTCTGAGCGCGATGCTTGCGGGAGGGCCGCCATGAACTATGTCGATTCGCATGCACACTTCGATCTCTGCACCGGGGAGGGAATGGACACCGTCTCACTCGTTCATGATATGGCTAAGAGCGGCGTTCGACGCGCCGTGCAGGTGGCGATCGAGCCTTCCGGTTTCGAATGGTCGCGCGATTTCGCGAGGAACAATCGCGCTTCGGGCGTCCTCTTTACGCTGGGCGTTCATCCGTCCTCCCGGGCCGACAACAACGACCTCATCTACCTCTCGGACTTCGTGCGCTCGGTGATCGATTCGCCTGATGCGGACCTCCTCTTCGGCATAGGCGAAACGGGTCTCGACTTTTACCGCATGCGCCAGCCGCGCGACGATCAGCTGCGTTCGTTCGAATACCAGGCGGACCTTGCCAGGAGCCAGGGCCTTCCGCTCATCGTGCACTCCCGCGACGCCATGGACGAGACGATCGACGCGCTTGCCGCCGCGGCCCTTCCGACGGGCGTGATGCATTGCTTCTCCGGTGACAGCGCGGCGGCGCGGCGCGTCCTCGATCTGGGATTTTATATCTCTTTCGCCGGAAACCTTACCTATAATAACTCCATCGACCTGCACGGCGCCGCGCGCTACGTGCCGCTGGACCGCGTGCTCCTCGAGACCGACGCTCCGTTTCTCACGCCGGTGCCCCACAGGGGAAAACGCAACAGTCCGGCCCTTGTCACGCATACGTACGAGTTTTTCGCCGACCTGCGCGGCGAGCCCCTCACGGGCATTGTCGAGCGTGTATTCAGAAATTTCGAGACGCTCGCGCGTCGGGGATGATGGAACCATGAATTCAAAAAAATATTATTCCGATTTCCTTGTGATCGGCAGCGGCATCGCCGGGCTCACCTTCGCCCTCAAGGCCTCGGCGCTGGGAACCGTGCATATCGTCACCAAAAAGAAGAACTTCGATTCTAACACCAACTATGCGCAGGGCGGAATCGCCTCGGTGATCGCGCCGGGCGATACCTTTGACGAGCACGTGGAGGACACCCTTAAGGCGGGCGCCGGGCTCTGCAACCGCAGGGCCGTGGAGATTCTCGTGTCGAACGGGCCCGGGCGGGTCAACGAGCTCATGGAATGGGGCACGCGCTTTTCCACCGTGCGGGACAGCTCCGGCAGCGTGGTCCTCGACCTGGGCAGGTAGGGCGGGCATTCGCGAAACCGG
>JALOTJ010000031.1 GCA_025457965.1 Spirochaetota bacterium
GATTATCCCGCCGTTTATGGGCTCGTCATCGGTGTCAACCGAAACCACGCAATCGGTGTTCCAGAGGCTGCTGAAGTAATTATTGCAATATACGTCGAGGATGCCGTTCCCGTTTGTGTCGCCCGTGAGGTCGGTTTCATCGATCATTCCGGGGCGGATGAGGTGAACGACCGCGAACCGGTCATCAAAGGGCGTTTCTGGCCGGTTGTGTGAATAAAGGGTGATCGGCTCACTTGCCAGGCGCTCGTTGGTGCCGTAATACATGGTTATGAAGAACGGCGCGATGTCGATTGACGTTTCTTCTTCGTCGTAATAATAAAGCTCAACCCAGTCGTCGCCCGCGGTCTCACAGGCGATTTCGTTGATGAGGAGCGTCCCACCGAAGAGCGCGCCCGCAAGGAGCGCAATGACGAGTGTTGCGGCCGGCGCGATGTATCGTATCATTTTTCGGACTCCCTGAATGGAAAACGATTGTGGAGCCCGATCCGTTAAAATTTTTTTTGATATTCCCGTTTTTTTCGATCGACCATCCGTGGATGAATCGCGGGTAAATAATTCCTTGACCCCGGCCGCGGAATACAGTAAGGGATTATGAATGACGAACCTTGGGAATGCATATCCGGTGCCGCGCCCGCCGCTGGTAAAGTTTGTTCCCGTGCTGTTTCTTTTCCTCGGGGGATATTTTTGCTTTCACCTTGCCTATTTTACCTTTATTTACCGGTATGCGCTGTTTATCCTCCTCCTGACCCTTGTAACGCTGCTGTACGATAAAAACCTGCTCACGGCGGCCCGACTCTTCACCCTTCCGTCGCGGAGGCGCGAAATGGGCCTTCTTGCCGCCGCCTGCGGTGTCCTGGTTGTCCTGCTGTTCCTTTTCTCAAAATTGATAAAGGCGCCGCTCATGTATGGTTTCTATCGGGCTTCGTCCCCGCTTTCGGGAGGGGAGCTCATGCTGGTACTCTTGCTGGTCGTCATTCCTTTCGAAGAGGTATTCTTTCGTGGTTATCTGCAATACCATCTTTCCAATCTGATGGGCAGGAAGGCGGGCTTTGTCTGCGCTTCGCTTCTTTTCGGACTGTTTTTTGTAATGGCGGGAGAAAAATGGACTTTCGTGGCTTTTCTGGCTGCGGGGTTTTATTTCGGTTATCTTTATTTAAGGACTTCGTCAGTTGTTCTTGTGGCCGCGCTTCGCTCCTTTCTGGTGTTTCTTTCCGGGCTGCTCACTTTTTAAGGCGCTCGCGCCACACCTCTTCCCAGCTTCCCGTTCCTATCGTCTTCTTCCCGCCCGCGGAGGGTCGAAACGCCGCCAGGAACACCACGATTACGATTGAAATAAAAATCCCCAGTATGGTGAGAAGGTTCATCGGTATCTCCGGTATTGTTCGATCGGCCCTGCGGGGCGGATGAGTCGGGGTGGGACCACCCTCGAGGAGTGAGACCTTAGGGGAGGGCATGCCCCGGTGTCAAGGGTTTTTAAAAGAGGCTCCCGGACCAGTTGCCCGAAATAAGCCTGCGCGGGGTGTGGATATACCACCCCTGGCGATGGGGCTGAACGTGCTCCCGGGACACGGAGTGCGCGAATAATTAACGCGATTTCATGAAAAACTGTCGACAGGCCGCGTGCGGTTTTCTTCAATAGTCACTGCCGTGTGGCAGCTGCGACATTGAAGAAGCCCCGCCGTGCGGTCGGCGGCAGTATGCGCAAAGGGAAGAATGACATGATAAGCGCTGAGCGCCTCGGCGAAATCGCCGCGGAATGCCTGGATCGAGTCGGGGAATACGATTCGCCGCGTCCGGCGCTTGCGGCCGTCGCGGACCTGGTCTCGGGCATGATCGGGCCGCGCCCCGGACGCGCTATTCTAGAGCGGCCAGACCCCGTGTCGATGGCATTTGTAGAGGTGCTGGACCAGATCGTCTTCGAGATAAGCGAGCCTGCCGAGGCCGAGGGCGGAAGGGTTGAGGAGTATATCCTGGGGGACCTGTACCGCCGGCTCGAGGTTTTTCTTTGCCTGAACCGGGGGATCGAGCACTACCGGACGCAACTCCATTCCCGCGCCATTACGGCGGATGACGCGCTCATTATTCGTTATTATTCTCTCGCCGATCTGGTTCCCACCCTGATGTCGGAATTCTTCGAGCAGCCTCACCTGCGCTTCCCGATACTTCACGCGATGATATCTTTTCGGACCGAGGACCTGATCGGTTTTTTTTATGAAATAGCTAGGGGAGAGTATGAAAACGATCTTCGTGTGCTCGCGGTCATAGGCCTCAATGGCAATGATAACGGCCGTTTCGACGCCTGGGAAATGTTTGGAGATACCGGCGACGCGGATTTCTCTGCGCTTATATGCCATGTATCGGGAAAGTCCGCCTGCGCGCCGGCATCCGGCTGTGTGCTCCTGTTCAGGGTAGTCGAGATCGAGCTTGCCGCCGGACGGATGGAAGACCCGGCCGACTGCCGGGCCATGATTCTGGCGCTGCACGACATCCTGCGGCACGATATCGGATCCGTTTTGCTTAAATCACGCATATACGAATCGTTATCGCGCATTCTCGGCCTCATGCAGTGCAGTTGTATGAGGAACTTTCTTTTAAACGAGGAAAACCTGCGGCATTTCATCTACCTTGTCGATGGCGTGCCTGTTGAGCTTTTCGAACAGGTTCCGAGGCTGCTTGAATTCCTCGGCGGAGGGGTCATGATGGGGATGGAGCGTCTGGTGGCGGATGGAGGTGTACATCTTGATGAGCGAAGTTCCCAGCTGTCGGCCTACCTGATGTCCATGGGGTTCGACCCCCTCCTCCTGTAGCGACCGTTCCGGCCGGGGCCGGGCGGTGCTATTTATGCTTTACAAATGCCGACGCGATCCGAATCTTAATGCTGGATCGAGGAACCGGCACGTCATGGATTGACTCCGGTGGTGCAAGCGATCCGGGGCATCGGGATCACTTCGGCTTGGACGGGGGGCCCGGGTTTCGTGTCGCATGGGCACCGTATGGATATCTATTAATATGAGAGGTGGATATGAGAGAGGTGGTCATCGTATCGGCGGTACGGACTCCGGTCGGAACATTTGCGGGAGCGCTCAAGGATGTGCCGGCGGTACAGCTTGGAGTGGTGGCGGTCAAAGAGGCGATGAAACGGGCCGGTATTGAAGGTTCGCAGGTTGAGAACGTGGTTCTGGGCAATGTTTTACAGGCCGGTCTGGGGCAGAATACCGCCCGACAGGTCCTTATACATTCGGGGATCCCGCAGGAGGTCCCAGCAATGACGATTAACAAGGTCTGCGCGTCAGGCCTGCGCTCGGTTACCCTCGCCGCACAGATGATAAAGGCCGGTGACGCGGACGTCATCGTCGCCGGCGGTCTGGAAAACATGAGCGCAGCCCCGTACGCGCTCCCCGGCGCCCGCTGGGGATATCGCATGGGCGACGCGAACCTTCTTGACATAATGATCAAGGACGGACTCTGGGACGCGTTCAACCAGTACCACATGGGGATTACCGCGGAAAACGTTGCGGATAAGTGGAAGTTAACCCGTGAGGAGCTGGATACCTTCGCGTTCGAAAGCCAGCAGAAGGCGGAGAACGCGATCAAGGCGGGCAGGTTCAAGGACGAGATCGTTCCGGTCGAGATGTCCGGCAAGAAGGGGGTAACCGTGTTCGATACCGACGAACATCCCCGATTCGGGACGACGCTCGACGCGCTCTCAAGGCTGAAACCCGCGTTTAAAAAGGACGGCGTGGTGACCGCGGGGAACGCATCGGGGATCAATGACGGCGCCGCGGCGCTTGTCGTCATGTCGATGGAGAAGGCCACGGCCCTCGGCCTTAAGCCGCTTGCCCGTATTGCGTCGTATGCATCGGCCGGTGTTGATCCGGCGATCATGGGTACGGGGCCGATCCCCGCCAGCCGCAAGGCGCTCGAAAAGGCCGGCTGGAAGGCGAAGGACCTCGACCTCATCGAGGCGAACGAGGCCTTTGCGTCACAGGCCGTGGTGGTGAACAGAGAACTGGGGTGGGACACCGCGAAGGTGAACGTCAACGGCGGAGCGATTGCCCTTGGTCATCCGATCGGCGCTTCCGGGGCGCGCATTCTCGTTACGCTTCTGTACGAAATGAAAAAACGCGGCGCGAAGAAGGGTATCGCGACGCTCTGCATCGGGGGCGGACAGGGTTCTGCGATTGCCATCGAGATGTAGGCCGGTATTTCCGGAGTATGCGGGGAGGAGCAGGCGCCCCGCATACAGTCCCTGTCGGGTTTCCGCGGGACATGGCCCGGTATGGAACTCGCTTGACCGAATCGCCGCCGTGCGGTATTCTTAGCTCACGGCAGCGGTGAATCCGATTGCGAGGCAAGCAGCGAAATGATTTCCGATTCGAGCATCTTCCCGACCCACATTCTGGCGCGGATGGCCGCGATCGCGACGCTATTGGTTATCCTGGCTGGCGATCCTGCCACGGCCCAGCACAGGCCTCCCGTAAAGGCGGCGGCTCCCCAGACAGCGGAGCAGAAGGAGCTTCCATCAGAACAAAGGCCTGCGGCGGGGGCCGGCGACGAACTCGATAAAAAGCTTCGACTGGAATACCAGCGAGACGTCGACATGGCGAAAATTCGCAGGGCGCATCTACTCGACAGGAATACCGAGATGGAAAAGCTGCTTCGCGATTTTTCCGGGAGATACCCGATCGACCGTGATCGCGAGTACCACTACTACGCGGGCCTGGTCCTCTCGTCGGCCGGGGAATACCGGCGGGCGGTGGAAAGCTATCTGAAAGCCATAGAGATCGCACCCGATTACGCGAGGGCCCGCAACAGCCTGGGGGCACTTTACTGTAAGCTTAACAAGTATCATTTCGCCCTTGTGCACTTCAGAAAGGCGCTCGAGGTCAATCCCTATAATCCGTTTTTGCAGTATAACCTCGGCAGCCTTTATTTTGAAGTCGGGGATCCCGTCAATGCGAAGATCCATCTAGAAAACGCCGTTAAATACAAGGCGAACTTCGGCAGCGCCTATCACCGGCTGGGGGTCCTCGCCTACCATTCGCAGCAGTACGGGCGTACGATCGAATACCTGACGAAGGCAATCGAGTTCCGGGCCGAGTCGCACACCACGCATTATTACACCGGAATGTCGTACTTTAACCTGGAAAAAGGAAGCATCGCGATGGCGAGCCTGAGAAGGGCGCTGCAGATTAAGCCCGATTTCTTCGAGGCGGCGCTGGATCTCGCGCGCGTTCACCATGCGTACGGCGAGTTTTCCTATGCGCTGGAATTTTATAAAAAGGCCGAATCTCTTAATCCCGAGTACCCCGAGATAAAGCTCGCCATGATCGAGTGTCTGCGCGAATTGAAACGGTACCGCGAGGGGATCGCGCTCGTCCGCCAGATGCTGGAGCGCGATCCGCACAACGAACAGCTCCGGCGGCACCTCAAGAACCTCCAGGACCAGCGGCTTATCGAAAACCTCGCCGAACAGTACGATTACTTTACCTACTGATCCGCGGCCGCGCGCATGGCCTTTGAAGAAGTCCGTGGATCGCAGTGGAGACAATTCCGTGCATGCGCATCCACCGGTCGTCGTTAAAAATCCTTGCAAATGGCGTCCGTGGCCCTACCATATGGCACATGGAAGACCTGTGTAAAATCCAGAAACTCGACGCACAGCGTCTCACCGAATCGGTCAAGGGAGCGGGCTGAGCCTCCAAGATCGGGCCGGCGGAGCTGGCCCAGGTGATGCAGCGGCTTTCCATCCCCTATGACGGCCGTGTCATAGTTGGCATGGAAAACAGCGACGACGCGGGCGTGTACCGGCTGACGGACGAAATCGCGCTTATCCAGACGGTGGACTTCTTCACGCCCATCGTGGACGACCCTTTTGTCTTCGGACAGATTGCGGTCGCGAACGGGCTTTCGGATGTCTACGCAATGGGCGGCAGGCCGATAACCGCCATGAATATCGTTTGTTTCCCGACCAAAAAGTTCAGCATGGACGTCCTCGGGCGTATTCTCGAAGGAGGACTGGACGTGCTGACAAGCGCCGGCGTGCAGCTCCTCGGCGGGCACAGCGTGGAGGACGAGGAGCTCAAATACGGCGTTTCCGTCACCGGAGTGGTCCATCCGGGGAAGGCCTTGAAAAACTGCGGGCTTCGCGCGGGCGACGCGCTGGTGCTCACCAAGGCGCTGGGGACCGGGATTATCGGCACCGCGGTGAAGGCCGGCGAATCCGATCCGGCCGTCCTCGGGCCCTTTATCGAAACCATGCGGACGCTCAACAGCGCGGCTGCGGCAGCGATGGAGGGTTTCTCCATCCACGCCTGCACCGACGTAACCGGTTTCGGGCTGATGGGCCACCTGCGCGAGATGCTCGCCGGCGACGCGCTCGAGGTTCGCATCGATACGGCAAGCCTTCCGGTATTGCCGGGGGCCGGTGATAACGCGGCCATGGGGCTCATTCCGGCCGGGATGTACCGCAACCGGGACCATGTCGGCGATCTGTGCGTGATCGATGCGGCGGTCCGGCGCGAGCTTGCCGATATCGCCTTCGATCCGCAGACATCGGGCGGGCTGCTCATCGCCCTGCCGGCGACCGAGTCCGACGCGCTCCTTGCCGGGCTTCGTGCGGGCGGAGTGGCCGCCGCGACGCGCATCGGATCTGTCGCCAATTCAGACCGTCCCGTCCTGCGTCTTGTCTGAGCTTCGAATAAAATTATTGACACCTCCCGGTCGAATGCCTACAACGAGAGAGGCTGAAACACGACTCTCATGGAAGAGGATGGGGTCCGGTGGCCCCCGCGGTCTTCAAAACCGTTGGCTGTAATTTATTGCAGCGGCAGGTTCGATTCCTGCCCCTTCCGCATGGTGTGTCCCGATGGAAAAGACCGAAAACCTCTACAGATCCATCCCCCAGGTTGAGACGCTGATCTCGGGAGCGTCGGCGCATATTGAGGAGATAGGCCGATCCGCGGTGGTCGCCGTTATCCGCGAGGCGATTGACGACTTCCGCGCCGGGATCAGGGACGGCGGGTCGCCCACCATGGACGAACTTACCGCCGATATCGAGCGGCGATGCCGGTTGAAACGGCGCGAAAAGCTCCAGCGCGTCATCAACGGCACCGGCGTCATCATCCATACCAACCTGGGACGCGCGCCGATAGCGCGCGAAATACTCGAGAAACTCTCCGCCGAGCTGTGCGGCTACTGCAATCTCGAGCTCTACCTGCCCGAACGACGCCGCGGACGGCGCGGGGGCTACGCCGAGGAGATGCTGTGCAGGCTTACCGGCGCCGAGGACGCTCTCATCGTCAACAATAACGCCTCCGGTGTGTTTCTTATCCTCAACCAGTTCGGCTCCGGCAGGGAGGTGATCGTCTCGCGCGGGGAGCTCATCCAGATCGGCGGCGGTTTCCGCATACCGGACATAATGGCGCAGACGGGCGCGCGCCTCATCGAGGTGGGCACCACCAACATCACCGGCATCGATGACTATCGGCGCGCGATCGGAGACGGGACGGCGATGATATTTTCGGCGCACCGCTCCAATTTCACCCTCGAGGGATTCGCATCGTCGCCGTCGCTTCTCGAGCTTGCGGCGCTGAAGGGCGAGGGCGTGCTCCTTGTGCGCGACATGGGAAGCGGAAACCTGGTCCGCGACGACCGCCTTGGCGCCGATTTTGAACCGACGGTTTCATCGGAGCTCTCCCAGGGGTCCGACCTCGTCTGTTTCAGCGGCGACAAGCTGCTCGGCGCCTGCCAGGCCGGAATCATCGTCGGCAGGAAAGACCTCGTTGCCGCCCTCAGGAAAAATCCGCTCATGCGGATGCTCCGCGTCGACAAGATTGCCTATTTTCTTCTTCAAGAGACGCTGCTGCGGTACTCGAATGACGGGGGCGAATCGCTCGCGCTGTGGAGCGTACTATATCAGAGCAGACGAGATATAGAGCGAAAAACAACCCGGCTGATGCGCGCCCTCCAGAGCCCCGGGAAGCGGCAGTACATCAAACGCGCCATGCTGAAAAGCACCTACGGCGGAGGCGCGCTTCCGACCCGCGAGATCGAAAGCGCCGGCATACGGATAACCGTGCCCGGCCTCGGCGCCGACGAGCTTTACGCGCGTTTCATCGACAGCGAGGTCCCGGTCGTCGGGTATATCCTCGATGATTGTTTTACCCTCGACCTGCGGACCGTGCTTGCCCGCGATATACCCGTGCTGGCCGCGACGATAGACCGAATCCTTCCGGGCGCCGGCTGATGTATATTGTCGGTACATCGGGCCATATCGATCACGGCAAGACGAGCCTCATACGGGCGCTGACCGGCATCGATTGCGACCGCCTCCCGGAGGAAAAGGCGCGCGAGATGACGATCGATATCGGATTCGCGAGCATAGACTACCCGAAATTCGGCACCGTGGGCATCATCGACGTTCCGGGGCACGAGCGCTTCATCCGTAACATGGTGGTGGGGGCATGGGGGGTCGACCTGGCGATCCTTGTGATCGCCGTCGACGACGGCTGGATGCCGCAGACCGAGGACCATTTCCGCGTGCTGATGCTCCTGGGGGTCGAGCGGATCGTCGTCGCGCTCAATAAGATCGACGCCGCCGACGAGGAGATGATATCCTTCGTGTCCGCAGAGGTTGAGGAGCGCATGGCGGACACCCGCTACGCGGGCTGCGACATCGTGCGCGTCTCGGCGAAGACGGGCGACGGTGTCGCCGAGCTGAAGGAAGTGCTGCTCGCCAACCTTCGCAAACTCGCCAGGGCGGCCGACGCCCGGAAACCGTACCTGTTCGTCGATCGCGTATTCGCCTCGAAGGGTTACGGCACCATCGTGACGGGCACACTCAAAAATGGAAGGTTCAACGAGGACGATCCGGTACTCATTCTTCCGCTCATGCGCGAGGTGAGGGTCAAGAAAATAGAGAGCCATCACAGCGCCCTCGAGGAGGGCGTTCCGTCACAGAGGACGGCGCTCAACATCTCCGGCGTGACGGTCGAGGAGATCGGCCGTGGCGACATCGTGACCGGGAAAAACTTTTTTACCCGGTCCGCGGACGTCGTTGTCCGGGTGAGGCTGCTCGAAAAAAAAGCCGAGCTTAAAAATAACACGGGCATGGAGATGCTCGTCGGCACGACGGCACTGAAGGGGAAACTGATTCTGCTCGACGATGAGGACCGCGGCGAGGAGGAGCGTGTCCTCCGCATTAAATTCGACGTTCCATGGTTCTTCTATCCCGGGCAGCGTTTCATCATCACGCACCCCGGGGGATTCCGCATCATCGGCGGCGGGGAGGTGCTGCTGCCCGACTACCTCTCGGCGGGCGGACGGCGCAACGTGCGCCGTCACCTTCCCGTTTTCTCGAAATATACGCGGGACGAATTCGTCCTGTTCATTGTCGCGGTGCGCCGTGCGGTGGCGTGGTCGTGGATCGTGACGGTTTTCCCGGAAAACGAGCGCGCGGTCGAGCGCGTTATTGAGTCGCTCATCGAACGCGGTGCAGTGGTCAGGGCAGGGGATTTTCTGCTCGAAGGGAGCTTCCATGCGGAAGCGCTCGCAAGGGTGGCCGAAACCATAGCCGGCTCGATCGGTCCCAACCTCAGGGAAATCGCCGATAAAACAGGGCTGGACATGGATATCTGCAGGGTGGTCCTTCCCGCCGTCATAAAGAAACACCGCATTGTCGAAAAAGACGGGCGCTTCTTTGGAGGGGACTCGATTACCGTGGACGCCCTGCCGGACGAGAAAAAAGCGGTGCTCGATACGCTGCGGGGGAGGGGACTTGAAGGCGCCGAGCTTGACAAATCCGCCGACGAGGCCGAAAAGCGGAACCTGGGGGACCTCATCCGCCTCGGGTTCGCCGTAAGCCTCGATGGCAACATAGTCCTCCATCGCGAGGTATACGATGAGCTCAGGCAAAAGGTCATGGCCCTCTTCGATGATAAGGACAGGATCAGCATAGCGGAGGCGAAGGACGCGACTTCCTTTTCGCGGAAATACATAATACCGCTACTCAACAGGATCGAGGGAGACGGACTGATTAAGCGGATCGGTGATTTTCGCATGAAAGCCTGATGTTGTGGCTGACTCGGGGGAAAACGCGTTCCACCCCGCGCCACGCCAAGCAAATGTTTCCCGGGCGCATTGAGCGCGGGCGTGGCGTGGAGCTCTGACAAATAAATAATTTTTACCGGTCGAATATAGTATTGACTTTCGTTGTACTTTTGTCGTACCATGAGGGCCTCGACCCCGTGGCAGTACCGAAGATCGAAGGGTATGGTGTGCGAGCATGGGAATTTTCTCCCCGAACATAGACAGGCTGGTTGAAAAGAACGACACTGGCGCACTCATCAGGCTGCTCAGGCATCGGAAGCCTGAAATACGCCTGCAGGCCTTTCTGGCCCTGGCCCGGGCGAGGGACGAGGCCGTGCTGGGCGAAATCCGAAAGATGCTCGACGATCCGGACCCGCGCGTGCGCGCGGTGGCGACGCTCAAATTCGGCGAGCTCGGCCAACCCGGCATAACCGAAAACCTTCGCGCGATAATCATTTCGGGTTCCCAGCGCGACAAGATAGAGGCGCTGCGCCTCCTCGCCGACAGGGGGGCCACCACCGACCTTGAAATATCGAAGATACTGTTCCTCGCCCTGAACGATAAAAAACCGATGGTCCGCCTTGAGGCCGTTAAAACCATGGGCGCGATCAGGGACGTCAACTCCATCAAACACCTCGTGGAAGGGCTCGAGGACAGAGCCTACCAGATGCGCCTGCAGTGCGCACGCGCACTCGGCGAGATCGGAGACGAATCCGCCATTTATCCGCTCATCGGCGCGCTGGTCGACAATCATATCGAGGTCCGGAAGGCCGCACAAGACGCGCTGCTGAGAATGGATACGGTTAAGGCGAAAGCGGCGCTTAACGACGCGCCCTTCATGCTCCTCGTAAAACGCATGACCGAGGGCGAGTTTACGCGGCGCGAGACCATCCGCCAGATGGGGCAGCTCAAGATTCGGGAGGGGGTCCCGCTCATTAAAAAGGCGTGTTCCGACGAATATAAAAACGTCCGTATAGAGGCAGCGCGCTCGCTCGGGCTGCTCCGGGAAAAAACGGGTGCCGGCGCCATTAATAAACTTCTCGACGACCCCTTTTACGACGTCCGTCTCGAGGCGGTAAAGGCCCTCGAGAAGATATTCGATTACGAGGCGCTTTCGGGAATCGAGAAGGCGATGGGCGATAAAAACCACAATGTCCGCGATGAGGCGAAAGTCGCGTATTACAGCCTGAAGACCCGCCTGGACAAAGCGGCCCAGTCGAAATAATCAACGCGGCGGCCGTCATGATACTGGGATTCGACATCGGCAACAGCAACACCGTCCTTGGCATCTATTCCGGGACGGCGTTTGCGCCCGGGGCGGTCTACCGCTACAGGACGCAGCGGGAGGCCTCGGCGGACGAGACGGGGGCGCTTGTCCGTCAGTTCCTCCTTCACCACGGAGGACCCGGCGGGGAGGTGGAGGGGGTCGTGTTCTCCAGTGTTGTGCCCGAGCTAAACCGGACCTATCACGAGATGTCCGGCCGCTATTTCGGCAGGGAGGCGCTTGAAATAAGCTGCAACTCCCGTCTCAGCATACGGATACGCTACGACGATCCATCACGCCTGGGCGTCGACCGTATCGTCAACGCCGAGGCCGCATACCACGAATACGCCAGGGACTGCATCATCGTCGATATCGGCACCGCCACAACCTTCTGTGTTCTGCATGCCGACGGCGCCTACGACGGTGGAATCATAGGCCCCGGGATCGGTGTGACCATCGATGCCCTTTCCTCAAAGACCTCGCAGCTTCCCCGAATCCCCTTCGAAAAGCCCGCCAGGCTTGTGGCGGGAAACACCGAGGATGCGCTGAAGTCCGGTTTCTATTATGGCTGGCTATCGTTCGTGGAAGGTATGATCGCCAGGATAAACGAGGAGTACGGCAGGCGGTTTCTGGTGATTCTCACCGGTGGATACTCTGGAACGATGATCGGCCCCGCGTTAAAAGGCGAGGTGGTCATCGATTCGATGCTCACGATGAAGGGAATTCGACGAATCTACGAATTGCATACCGCACGCGGATAGCCCCGCGCCAATTTTCAAAAAAAGTCATATTATAGGATTATGTTGATTTAATAATTATAGCATAATATTTCTATACATTAGTGCGGCTTTATTCATGGCCGGAGTTATCCACAAACTTATCCACATTATCCACAATTTGCGGGGAATAAATTATTAATTTACTAAATTAATTTCGAAGAAATTAATTGAAAAAGCACCAGGGGTGGTTCATTTTGCGAAAAGCGGAAATAAATTAACCTGAATCGCCATAATTCCTGAATTTTCCAGCGATTAAAGGGCAATATCTTTTTTAAAAATATTTTAAGTCTTTTCTTCGGATACAAACCCGGCCGCGCGCGGGCATCCCAACGAAATATAGAAAATGTTGATAAATTGTAAATTGTTAATAAGTCCCAAACGGTGCCGGGGCTGAATTTCGGGGCCTGTTTGTTATATTAGCCAGCCCGATCAATAGCGAATTTTGGAAATGTAAATTTGAGTGACCATATTCTAGAATTGTTCGGGAGCGGGAAAATGTGAACGGCGCGTGTCGGGGTCTGAATGGACCTGAGTCTAAAAAAACCCGGGAATGGTGTAAAATACTTGCAAATTCGTGTTTGTGCGATAAGCATTGCCGAACGTTTCGTAAACACAGTACCGAGTTGCGCTCCGTCTCTTCTGTAAAAACTACCCGTGAGAGATAAGGGCATCTGCCCGGCAGGGTTATGAGCAATTACGAGCGGTATTCCCGTTTTATTGTAAGGTCGGTCGACCATATTTTTAAAAACTTCCTGAACGATCCGACGATCGAGGAGGTGTACGAGGCCCAGTCCTCCAGGGTTGACCGGAAGGTGGCGATAGAGATCGAGGGCACCATTTCGGGCGAACTGATCATTAATCTCCCACAGAAGACCCTCGGGCTTATCACCAGGCGGATGGTGCAGAACGATAACCCGAGGGCGCTGAAAAAGTATTATAATGATGTGGCCGGCGAGCTGGCCAATCTCATTTCGGGAACCTTCGCCAACCAGATGCAATTCCTCAATCACGAATTGCGGCTTTCCCCCCCCGAGGTCGAGGAAGACCCCATAGCACTAAAGACATTGTATGAGAACATCAACCTATCGTTCAAATCCTCCTTCGGCGGCTTCGATATCGACCTGTATTATAAAGAAAACGACTAGAATGACAGAGAAGTTCGCCGATGCTCCACACATTTGATACCGCTATCATCCTGCTCTATTTCGCCGTCAGCCTGGCAATCTGCCTGTATTATTCCCGGCGTGCCGGAAGGAGCACCGAGGAGTTTTTCCTGTCCGGCCGAAGGCTTCCCTGGTGGATAGCCGGAACGGCGATGGTCGCCACGACCTTCGCCGCCGATACACCGCTCGCGGTGACCGAGCTGGTGGCCGAGAAGGGCATCGCCGGCAACTGGTTGTGGTGGAACATGGTGGCCGGGAGCGTCCTTACGGTCTTTTTCTTCGCACGGCTCTGGCGGCGCGCCGGGATAATGACCGACGTCGAATTTATCGAGATTCGCTACTCGGGCAGGCCCGCGGCCTTTCTGCGAGGGTTCAAGGCGCTTTACCTGGGCGTTTTCATGAACTGCGTCATCATGGGCTGGGTGAACGTCGCGCTCGCGGAAATACTCGGGGTCATTTTCGCGGTGGATGACGTCTACATCCTTTACACGGTCATGGCCTGCATGGTGCTGGTGGGTGCCTATTCCGCGGTGGCGGGACAGTGGGGCGTGGCGGTCACCGATTTTTTCCAGTTCATCATCGCCATGACGGGCTGCATCGTTCTCGCCGTGCGGGTCCTCGACATGCCGGCGATCGGGGGAATCGCGGGTCTGAAGGCGGCGCTCCCCCCGCACGTTTTTTCCTTCTTCCCCGGCGTGGGGTCGGCAGGAAGCTACGCGGTGCAGGGGATCATGTCGATATCTTTCAGCGCGTTCCTGGCGCACATGGCGGTGCAGTGGTGGGCGTCGTGGTATCCGGGCGCCGAGCCCGGCGGAGGCGGCTATGTCGCGCAGAAGATGATGGCGGCGCGCGACGAGCGCCATTCGCTCCTGGCGACCATGTGGTTCAGCATTGCCCACTATGCGCTCCGGCCGTGGCCGTGGATAATCGTCGCGCTGGCGAGCCTGGTGCTCTATCCGGACCTCCCGGCCGACGGTAAAAAGACCGGCTTCATCCTCGCCATGAAGGACTGCCTGCCTCCGGGCCTCCTCGGGCTGGTCGTGGCGGCCTTTCTGGCGGCCTACATGTCCACGATATCCACTCATCTGAACTGGGGCAGTTCATATCTGATCAACGATTTTTACCGGAGGTTTATCGTTCGCGACGCGAACGAACGGCACTATGTCGTGGCCTCGAGGCTGTCGACGATCGGGCTGGTCGTTATCTCCAGCCTGCTCATCCTCGTGATCAAATCGATATCGGGCGCGTGGGCGTTCATCATCGAATGCGGTGCCGGCCTCGGGCTCGTACTCATCCTGCGCTGGTACTGGTGGCGCATCAACGCCTGGTCCGAGATCGCGGCGATGATAGCACCGTTTGCCGGGTTCATGCTGGCCCGCTTCGTCCTTGGCGTGGTATTCCCCGAAAGCCTCTTTTTTATCGTGGCGTTTACCACCGCCATATGGCTGACGGCGACCTTTATTTCAAAGCCTACCGATCAGAACACGCTGGCCGCTTTCTACCGGCGCGTGTATCCGGGCGGACCGGGCTGGAAACTCATCCGCCGCGCGGCCGGGATAGCGGATGACGGCCCTTCGCTTCTGGGACTCGCGGCGAACTGGCTGATCGGAATTCTCCTCGTCTATCTCTCCCTGTTCGCTATCGGAAATATCGTCTTCGGCGAATACGGGGAGGGGCTTGCGCTATCGGCCGTTGCCGTTTTCCTGTTCGCCCTTCTGGCCTGGAGAATCGGAAAAGGCGAAGGTCGTGCCGCCTGAACCGCTTTAAAAATAATGATAATCGGTATAATGGATATGGAAAACAACGAAGCCTCTTTCAACGAAACCTTCACTCGGTGCTATGCCGCCTTTGCCCGTAAGCTCTCGACGTATATCTTCTTCATCGTCAAAGACGAGCATGCGTCGGAAGAACTCGTGCACGACCTGTTCCTGCGTGTTTTCGAGCGGCGTATCGAGCTCGACCCCCGAACACCGGAGTCGAAGTGGTATCTGTTCAAGATGGCGCGAAATATCGCGTACGATCATCTGCGTAAAAAAAACAAGAATGATGCGCGTTTCGAAGATATGGTGCTTGAGGAGGTCTGCCTTAACGACCAGTTTTACCGCGATGTTGAAAGCGCCTATGTGGAGGGCGAGGTGATCTCGACACTCAGGGATGCGATACTTGCGCTGCCCGAGAAGAACCGTGACGTGATTACCCTGCGGGGTCTCGCCGACATGCGGGTATGCGAGGTTGTGCGCGAGACAAACCTCTCGAAATACAGGGTGGGCAGGGTCGAAAAAGAAACGCTGGAAATGTTGAGGTCGAAGCTTGAGAAACTGCTCGGTGGCTGGAGGGTCGGATCGCGCCGTCCCCTGGTAAGGGAATGGAAAACGTGATGGAGCGCAGGGCATCCATGGTCTCGGTCGAGGAGGCGCTCGGAATGATTCTCGCCGAGGCGCGGGTCCTTCCCTCGGAGATGGTCCCGCTATTAGACGCCCCCGGGCGGATCCTGGCGCAAGATGTTGTCGCATCGGTGGACATTCCGTCGGTAGATAACTCGGCCATGGACGGGTACGCGCTTATTGCCGCGGACGCCCGCGGCGCGACGAAAGAGCGTGCGGTACGGTTTCCCGTGCGCGGCGAGATAAAGGCCGGCGTTACGGGCGACATGCCCGTGGTGACGGCGGGTTGCGCGGTGCGGATAATGACCGGAGCGCCGCTGCCGAGGGGTGCGGACGCCGTCATCCAGTTCGAGGATACCGCCGAGGCGGGGGGAGAGGTCCTCGTTTTCCGGGAGGTCCTGAAGGGAGAGAATATACGGCGCACCGGGGAGGATGTTTCCCGCGGTGCGGTCGTTCTGTCAAAAGGAGCGCTGATTCGCTCGGCCGAATCCGGCATGCTTGCCTCGCTCAACTATACCTTCGTTCCCGTATCGCGAAGGCCCCGGGTCGCGATACTCTCTACGGGTGATGAAATCGTCGACCTTGGCCCGGAATTAAAAAGCGGCCAGATACGCAACAGCAACGCCTACACGCTGCATTCGGAAGTCCGAAGGTACGGTGGCGATCCCCGTTACCTTGGGATCGCCCCGGACACTAAGGCGGCAACTGTATCGATACTTCGGGAGGCGCTTGAGGCTGACGTGGTGATCACAACGGGTGGCGTCTCGATGGGGCGGTACGATTTCGTAACCGAGGCCCTCGAGGAACTCGGCGTCGGAATTACGATCGAAACGATACGCATGAAACCCGGCAAACCCTGTGTCTTCGGCAAAAAAGGATCGACGCTTTTCTTCGGCCTGCCCGGGAACCCCGTTTCGACGATGGTGTCATTCATCCAGTTCGTGCGCCCGGCCCTGCTTCGAATGATGGGGGCGCGTCGCATTGAAAAGCCGCTGGTGCACGCGGTCCTCTCCGAGGACATTAAAAAAAAGACGGGGCGTACCCACTTTGTCCGCGGTTTATTCAGTGTGAGTGAGGGGGGCTTCAGCGTTTCGACCACAGGTCCCCAGGGGTCCGGAATACTCCGGTCCATGAGCGATGCGAACTGCCTCGTCATAATCCCGGAGGAAACCGGCAACCTGCGCGCCGGCGAGACGGTGTTAATACAGCTCATCGAGCACGGAGAGATCTGAGTATGGGAGCAAGGGGCATCCTCCTTTATTCGGGGGGGCTCGACAGCCTGCTCGCGGGGAGGCTCCTGATGGAGCAGGGCGTCGAGATGATCGGAATCATGTTCATCCTGCCCTTCCGCGCCCCCGATTTCCGTCCGGAGGAGGACCGTCCCGCGAGAATCGCGCGTGACAACGGAATCCCGCTCCGCTTTTTCCGATGCGGCCGTGAGTACATGGAGATGGTTAAAAACCCCCCGCACGGGTATGGTAAACGAAGCAATCCGTGCATCGATTGCAAAATATACTTTCTGCGAAAGGCAGGCGAGCTTATGGCGTCCGAGGGCGCTTCCTTCGTGGCCACCGGCGAGGTCGTGGGACAGCGGCCGATGTCGCAGATGAAACACATGCTCCGGCACATTGAGATCGAATCGGGGCTCAAGGACCGGTTGCTGCGGCCGCTCTCGGCGCAGCTCCTGCTGCCCACGGGCGTCGAGCGCGAGGGCCTCGTGGACCGCGAGCGCCTGCCCGGGATCAGCGGCCGCGGCCGCTCGGCACAGATGGAGCTTGCCCGGACGATGGGTATCGCCGAGTACGCCTCACCGGCGGGCGGGTGCCTTTTTACCGATCCCCAGATAGCGCGAAGGGTGCGCGATTTGCTCGACCATGTACCGGATTTCGACATGGTCGACATGTATCTGCTTTCGGTCGGCCGGCATTTTCGAGCCGGGGAGGGCCTCAAGTTTATCGTCGGGCGGAACGAGACGGAGAACGCCGAGCTCGAGAAATACGCCTCCGTCGCGGACCTGATGCTGCTCCCCGATTTCAAGGGGCCGGTGGTATTCGCGCGGGGCGTGGTCGGTGATGGTGATGTCCGACTCCTGGCCGCGGTCGCCGCCAGGTACGGCAGGCCCGCGGAGGGGAACGACCGGATCGCGCTGCTCAGGAGAGGGAGCCCCGCAGATGCAGTGATAACGGGTGCCCCGGTGGACGATGAGGTTTTAAGGCAAATGATGATATAACCGAGTTGCCGCATAACCGGTTAATGCGACGGGGCAAGCCCGTGATTCACCGGATTTACAACGAGTTTGATAAGAGGCCGGCAATCTAATGAAGAAAAAAGTGGTCTCATTTCTGGCGTCGGGCAGGGGGTCTAATTTCAGGGCGGTAGTCGTAAAAATCCGCGACGGGTATATTCCCGGGCGGCCCGGAATACTTGTCTGTGACAGGGAAGACGCCGGGGCCTTCGCCATCGCCGATGAATTCGGCATGAAATCATACTTTGTCGACCCGAAGGCGCACACGGACAGAAAATCCCATGAGGAGGTCGTCGTGCGCCTGCTCAGGGAGCACCAGACAGACCTGGTCGTCGCCGCGGGATACATGCGGCTTTTGACACCGTATATTATCGGTGAATTCGGTAGCGCCATTATCAATGTTCATCCGGCCCTGCTGCCCGCTTTTCCAGGGGTGCATGCCCAGAACCAGGCGTTTGATTACGGGGTAAAGCTCAGCGGGTGCACCACCCATTTTATCGACGAGGGAGTGGACACGGGTCCGATCATCATGCAGGTTGCGGTACCGGTCCTTCCGGCCGACACGGCCGACAGCCTGGCGGCGAGAATTCTGAGGGAAGAGCATATCATCCTGCCCGAGTCGGTGCGGCTCTTTTGCGAAGGCAGGCTTTCGATAAACGGAAGGAAGGTACTGATTAGAGAATAAATTATTCTTGCTTTCGGCGGGGATGTTGTGACATAATAGCCTGCGGTCAGCCATCTCGCGCATGGAGGGGTGTGGAATGTTGTATCTTCTGATAGTCTTTATCGTTTTCGTGCTCTTCCTTCTTTCCGTCGGGTATTACGTTACCCTGATCTCGAGCAAGGACGTCTACACGCGGGAGGAGATTGCGAGCGTTCTGCCGTATATTTCGGGCTCGCTCGGCAGACTCGCTGAAAAATACTCTACGGGGGGATTCCTCCTCGTATTCCTGCTGTCCGCGCTTCTGGGCATCATCTTTCCATTCCTGGCCAACAACCTTGTTTTTAATTCGTGCGCGCTTTTCGTCATTCTCTACCTCGTCCTCCCGATCGTCCGCGAGCGGTTTGCAAGCACACGGGTCGCAGCCAGCGAATACTACCGCGACGATATCGCGAATTTTGTCGCCAGATACGCCGGCCTTATCGTGGTGGGCTTCGGTTCCGGTAACGGCGCGGCACTCATGTACGTGTGGGCGACCACAAAGGAGCTCGGTTTTCTGTGGCTCCTCCTCAATCTTGCCATTCTGTGCGTTCTTCTGGAGCTTGCGCTTTTAAAGGAGCTTGGAGAGGAGTAGGCCGCACTCCGGCGGGTAGAGTGCCTTCGACAATTACCTTATTTTGTATATATTTAAAAAAAACAGGGACCAACAAAAATGTTGCTTTTTCGATTGACTTTGGCCTGCAACGCTATTACTATAAGGGGCAATGAACGCCGCCTATGAAGTGCGGTTTGTTCGGTGTCCCACATCAAGAATATTACAATCAAACTGGGGGAAACCCCTTTAAATTTCCAAGGAGGATTTTCTATGAAAAAAGTTGTAACGTTGGCCCTGATTCTGGCTGTCGGTATCGCTTTCACCGCATGCGGCGGTCAGTCCATGGGAGGACAGGTCAAGGGTGACACGTTCGTGACCGAAGGATGGGTAACCCCCGATATCTTCAGGGTGACCTCTGTGGGCGTTCCCAAGCCGGGGCTTACCAACAAGATCCAGCGCCAGGGAACCGCGAAGGAAGCGGCTCTTATCATGGCCGAGAAGAGGATCATCGAGAAGTTCGTCGGCGCACGTCTTGAAGGCGCTGCCGGCGCGGCTGACTACGCTTCCACGGGCATCGCGGTGGCGAAGGAGTTCAGCGGTGTGGTTAAGGGCGGGACGATCGTAAAAGCCACCTATGACAAGGATGACAACTGTGAAATAGTCTACCAGATCGAGCGCAAGGGCCTTCGCTCGAGCGTTGAGGGCGGCGCGACGAAATAAGCGAATACGCAGAGTGATGTGGAATCACAATACGCCGCGGTTTCTGCGGCGTATTTTTTATTGTTAAAACAACTTTTTCTGCCGCTCGCCCGGCAAGGGGGAAGGCGTTTCTATGCGGCGGAGGAACGGGAAGATAGGGATACATAAAAAGAGCGCCTTGCGGCGCTCCTTTTATAAACTGTATGATTGCAACCCCGGCAGCGCCCTACTCTCCCACACGGTTACCCATGCAGTACCATCGGCGATGAAGAGCTTAACTTCTGTGTTCGGAATGGGAACAGGTGTTTCCTCTTCTCTATAACCACCGGAGAATTGTTTCTCTCAGTAATGGATGCAATTAAACGCCCCCCCTGTTGTTTGTCAATGAAATTAAGGTAAATTTTTTCCAAGGAATGAAATTTTTTATTTTCTGCGCGACTGGCAGGTATTACAACAGAAACTGACACCGGGTCGGTCCGCAGTACCGGCGGTCAAGATGGGGCTCGATGAGGCCGATAGTAGTAAATATATGAGAGACAATCGCGGCGAAAAGAAAAACGTGCGGAGCAGACACGCTCTCGCGGTGCCGGTATGCATCGCACTGGCCGTGATGACCGTGCTTCTTATCCCATTGCCGGAGGCCCGTCTCGACGCGCAGGAACCGCTCGCCGATTATGTAGCGCTGTATTCAAAGGGAGACTACGCAAATGCTTACGAAGCCATACGCAAGCGCCTGCTAGCGATTTACGACACCAGGGTGGAGAACAGGCGCGTTCCGACGGATTTCATAACCGCCAAAAAGCTCGAGGAAAGGGTGAACATAAACGACCTCTTTCGCAACCGTGTCGCGGAAGGATTCTTTATCGAGCGCAATATCGAACTGTATACGCTGCATCTTGATGCGGCACGGTGTCTTTTTCGGCTCGAGCGCCTGGACGAGTCGCTTAACCACTACGGCCAGTCTCTCAGGTTCAAGGAGCTCGAGCCGGAAAAGGACGACGTCATTTTATTGGAGATTGCGGATGTGTATAAAAAACGGGGCGATAACGGGGCGTATGCCCGCGCGCTCGAAGCGGCCTACAGCCTGAACCCCCGGAACCATGAATACTCGCTGCGGCTTGGCACGGCTCTCTACCGGACCGCGGAAAAAAAACGGGCCATCTTCCATTTGGAGCGCTATCTCCAGTGGAAGGGTGATCGCGTTGAAGATCCCGGCCTGTACCTGATGATCGGAAACCTTAACGAGGACATCGGCAGGTACCTGGAGACGGTGCGGTATTACCGGGAATATCTGGCAGCGAAGCCCGGCGACGGGTACATTCATTTCGCGCTGGGCCATCTCGCGTTTACGCGCACCGGTGATTTCAATCTCGCGCGCCGGAGCTTTGATCGGGCGCTGGAGCTCCTTCCGGAAGGTGAAATCTTCAGAAGATCGAAAGCGTACGAGTATACCGCCGATATGGCGATGAAGGACCTCGATTTCGAAAAGGCCATACGACTCTTCGGGGAAACAATCGTTTTTCAGGACAGGATTAAAAAGCTCCTCGAGGAAAAGGACCGCGAGATCGAGAAGCTCTCTTCGGACATCCGGGGCGTGAAGACCTCGCTCATGAAAAAGCCGGACTTCGATACCTATAACCAGTATGAATTTTTCCTGGAGGAGGAGAGCAGGCTCCGCCTGGAGCGAAGGGAGCGGCTCTATTCGTATTCAAAGCTCAATGCGGGCAGGGTGCGCTGGAACATCGCGGAATGCTCCGAACGCCTTGGAAGGCTCGATGACGCGATGCGGTATTATCGCGAATGCATCGCGTTCGATTACAACTCTTCGAGGGCGAGGGATCGGATAGTAAAAATACAGTTGAAAATTAGCAGGGGTTACTGAGAGGGTTTACCTGAAGCGGATGGCTAAGAAAAAAACCGAGGTAGCGTATGTCAGGACATTCTAAATGGGCCACCATCAGAAGGAAGAAGGCGACGGTCGATTCCAAGAGGGGGGCGCTTTTCACCAAGATAATCAGGGAGATTACAGTCGCAGCAAGGATGGGGGGCGACGATATGAACGCGAATCCGCGCCTCCGCACCGCGGTCCTCAAGGCCAGAGAGAACAACATGCCGGCCGACAATATCGAGCGCGCCATAAAGAAGGGCACCGGAACGCTGGAGGGCGTTGTCTATGAAGAAATCGCCTACGAGGGGTACGGTCCGGGAGGGGTGGCCATCATGGCCCACTGTCTGACGGATAACAAAAAGCGCACCACCCCGGAGATTCGGACCGCGTTTTCCCGCAACGGCGGCAATCTCGGTGAGACGGGCTGTGTGTCGTATCTTTTCGACCGCAAGGGGATGATCATCGTCGAGGGCGGGCAGGCAACCGAAGAGGAGATCATCGAAATGGTCCTCGATTACGGCGTGGACGACGTCAAGACCGAGGACGGGAATATTGTCATTGTCACCTCGCCCGAGGGTTTCGCGCAGGTTAACGACCTGATCCAGGCGAAGCAGTACAGGCTGGTCCTTCACGAAATCACGTTTATTCCGCAGAGCACCATCCTGCTCGATGAAAAGAAGGCCGAGCAGTGCCTGAGGCTTATAGAGCAGCTCGAAGATCAGGACGACGTCCAGAACGTGTATTCAAACTACGAAATCCCCGACGCTATTATGACAAGGATAAGCGAGGGCAAGTGAGGATTCTCGGTATCGACCCGGGTTTCGGAACGCTCGGCTGGGCGGTTATCGGGGACGGGTTGAAACTGGTGGACTGCGGGGCGATCGTTTCCGCTCCCGGGGGAGAGCTTTCCTGTCGTCTGTTGAAGATCTACCGTGAGCTCGACGAGATTATTTCGAAACATTCACCCTCCGTACTGGCGATGGAGCGCCTGTATTTCGCAAAAAACGCGACCACCGCGATGGACGTGGGCAAGTGCATCGGCGTTGTGCTGCTCTCGGCCGGCATGAGGGGTCTGCTGTGCGCGGAGTATAGTCCGCTCCAGGTGAAGCGCGCGGTCACCGGCCACGGGAAGGCCACCAAGCGCCAGGTGCAGATAATGGTGGGAGGCCTGTACGGCATGAAGAAACCGCCGTCGCCGGACGACGCGGCGGACGCGCTGGCAGTCGCCACCTGCCATTACCTGGCCTCGTCGGGGGCTGGCGCGGCTTTCGCGAAGCGCACTCCCGATGCACGTTCCGGAAAACAGGGGTCTGATGATAGCGCGGATTAAAGGGATTATCGAGGACCTTCGGCCCACGGAAGCGATCGTGGATGTGGGCGGGGTCGGCTACCGCTGCAGCATACCGCTTTCGACCTACGAGCGTCTCGTCGGACACCGGGAGGCGGTGCTGTTCGTTTTTACCTACCATCGCGAGGATCAGCTCCGGCTTTTCGGTTTTTTTTCGCGGCAGGAGCATGATCTTTTCGGTATTCTGATCGGCATTACCGGGATAGGCCCGGCGATGGCGCTTTCGATTCTTTCTGGAATTACGACGGAGGATCTGGTTATGGCGGTGCGTTCCGGCGATCTTGCACCGCTTATGCGGGTTCCGGGGATCGGGCGCAGCAAGGCCGAAAAGCTCGTGTTCGAGCTTACCCGGCGGCTCAAGCATATAGAAGTCGTTTCGAACGACGCCGGGGCAAAGCAGTCGGCAAGGAATGAGGCCGTCGAGGCGCTCGCGGCCCTGGGCTTCGACGAAGGCCGCGCGGCGAAGGCCGTGGATGAATTGCTGCGCGCAGACCCGTCGCTGACGATCGAGCCCCTGGTAAAGGCCGCTTTAAGGCACGTATCGTCGTGACTGCGGCATCCGGCTGATCACGCGGGCATTCCGCGATCAGGTCCTCGGCACACCTTCGCGTTACCCTTCAGGCTTCTCGATTGAGAGAGTCGAATTTGCACCCGGTTTAAATAGCAGGCCGCGCTTTCCGGCCTTTCCTTCCCCCGGTTACCGGTACAGTTATGGTGAATGTGTTGTATGGCTTCCAGGCCCTGTATTTTCGTTATGCTGCGGGTCGGGCGGGCCTGCAGGTAGTCCTGGCAGGGGGAGGCCCCCGCTTTTTAAAAGGCATTTAATATAGTAAACCATATTACATTTTCTTATAAAAAATAGTATATAATAGGCGTTTTTATTGTAATACCAGAGAATTAATCATTGCCTTCGGTGTCCCTGTTATGTATATAATAAATCAATGATTTTAATTTTAATGTTTTTTATCTCTGAGAGGTTGATATGAAAATAGAAATAACGATCCTGGGGCTCCTGATGGAGGAAAATCTGTACGGCTATGAAATTAAAAAGAAGATAGTCGAGCGACTCGAGGATTACGTCGACATCAAATTCGGATCCATTTACTATGCCATCAAGAAGGCGGTGGACAACGGCTGGGTAAAGAGGGTCGGTACCGAGAAGGAGGGCGGTAATCCGGAGCGTTATATTTACCAGATCATGCCCGCGGGCCGCAAATACTATAAAAAGATGCTGAAGCAGTATTTTGACCATACGATGATCCATTTCGATATAGACATCGTGCTGATGTTCTACAACTCCCTGATGCCCGAGCAGAAAGAGGCGTTTATCGAGGACAGAATGGAGGCGGTTAAAGAGAAGCTGGTCAACATCAAGGAAAAGGTTGATGAGGAGATGAAGCTCCCCGAGGAGAAATCCCACATACACGTCTTCACGTATCTTGAGAATCACCTTAAAGCCGAGCTCAGCTGGCTTAAGACCCTGAAGAAAGGAGACCTCGTGTCTTCGGATATGGAGGCTTAAAAGCCTTCCACTATTTCCGCCAGGAATTCGGCCTTCCGGGCCGTATACACTCCCGCGACCTCCTTTTTCAACGAAAGGAGGTCGTTTTGTGCGCGCTGGACCTCGAGAAGCTGCCTGCTCTTTTCCCCGGGCCCCGTCGAGAGGTCCTTTTCGATGATGACCGTGCTGATCGCCTTGATCTTCTCGACATTATAGTAGTGCTTTTGTGCAAGCGAGGTTAGCAGGGCCCTGAGGATGCTGTCCTGTGCGCCGCTGATGTTTTTCAGATCGCTTTTCCGAAGGCGCGTAAGCAGGACATCGCTCTTGGCCTTGAGCGTCGCCGTGCGCTTTTCCCCGAGCAGCAGCGCGATCTCTCCGAAGACGTATCCGTGGTCCGATATGGAGGTTACGCGCGTGCCGTTTATCAGCACATCAATGGTTCCCGACTGGAGTATATACATCTCGTCGCCCATCGAGCCCTCCTCGCAGATGACGGCGTCTTTGGGGAGCTCGAGGGTTGTTTCAGTGTTCACCAGCGGGGTGGTGATCTTCGTCGGAGTAACGGTGCGTCCGAAGGCCTCGCCACGCTTGCATATGAGCGTGGTCTCGAATTTTTCAGTAAGCATTTTAAGCCAGGGGAGCCGGCGTTTTTCATATTCCTGGCGCAGCCGCGCGACGATGCGGTAGTATTCGATCGATGTTTCCTTTACCCGTTTCTCATCGCCCTGTACGCTTTCAAGGTTCGTGTTGATAATCTGGTTGGTCAGCACGACCTGCTCGGCGATGACCATTGAAACATTGAGCGCGACCGAATAGGTGTCGAGCGAGGAAAGGAATGTTTCCGCGGGGATCTTTTTGACTTTGGAATCGGGATCACCGAGGGCGGTCTCGAGCCGGGGAAGGTTCATGTCGAGCAAATTGTTGAGTATGAGCTCGGTCGCCCCTATTATGAGGTTGTTCCCTTTCAGGGCGTACTTGTCGGAATTCGAGACGAAGAAATACGCCCGTCCCTCGTTCAGGAGAAATGCCGACTCCGCGGGAGTTGCGATGGTATACAGCCTGAGATAGTTCTGTCCGCTCATAGAATTGTATTGATGGTTTCCAGCAGTTTTTTTTTGTCGAACGGTTTTGTTATAAACGCGTTCGCGTGCAGTTTCCCGTCATTTAGCTTCAGGGTGTTTTCGCTCATTGCGGATATTATGATTATCCTGGCTTTTGGATCGATCGCCTGGATGTCGGATACCGCCTGTATGCCGTCCTTGCCGGTCATGGTGACGTCCATCGTTACAAAGTCGGGTCTTAATTTTCGGTATTCCTCTATGCCGTCGATACCGTTGTCGGCCTCAGCGAGTATGACATGCCCGCCTTCTTCAAGGGTGTCTCGGATTATTTTGCGCATGAATTTGGAGTCGTCAACTATCAGTGCTCGTGCCATCAGGCCGTTCCCCTTCTTCAATACGCACTGAAAAAACAGGTGACGTACGGTGAAGGATATAGTGAGAATGATACGGTTTTAAACCTTTTGCCATGACCCCCGAGTCGCGGGGGAAAGCCATCCGGACTTCGACAAGGACCAGTCTATGGTGTAATACTAAAAATACGCCTGTATTTTTCAAGTGCTTATTCTATATTACACCCGCCGCAGGCGCAATAATTTTAATGCATGATATAGAAATAGTATGAAGACTGAATATCGCATAAAAACTCTCAGAAAGATTATCGGAAAGGCGATAAACCGCTACGGGATGATCGCCGACGGGGACAGGATTCTTGTCGCCCTCTCGGGTGGAATCGATTCCCTCGTCCTCCTGGACGCGGTCGCCGGAAGGCGCCGCGCCCTTCCGGTTTCGTATTATATCACAGCCGCCCATGTGCGCATGGAAGGGTCGGGCGTACAGGTCGATGTCGGATCTCTCGAAGCCTTCTGCCGCGAGCGGGACGTGGAGCTACTGGTGCGAACGGCCGGAGGGCAGGTCGATTATTCAGTCGCTGATTCGAGATGTTTCTTCTGCTCGTGGCACCGAAGGAAGGCGCTTTTCACATTGATGAAGGAGGGGGGTTTTTCACGCCTGGCGTTCGGGCACCACATGGATGATATAATCGAAACGCTGCTTCTGAACATGACCTTTCACGCCAAATTCAGTACCATGCCGCTGCGCCTCCCCATGTTCGGGGGTGAGTTCGATATTATACGCCCCCTCGGGCTGTTAATAAAGCGGGAAGTCTCAGAGTACGCTCTGGCGGCGGGGTTCTCTCCGATCGGTGAGGAGTGCCTCTGGTCCGATCAGTCGAAACGCCCGGAGGCGAGAAGAATCATCGACGAATTGGAGAGGTTGAATCCCGGCGCAAGGGTAAACCTGTTTCGATCGATGGAAAACATCAACAGGCACTACCTGCCCTCCGGGCGTGATGAAACGGAGTGAGGGCTTCAGCCGCCGGCGGAAGGCTTGATGCAGGATATCTCGTCTCCATCCCTCAGGCGGGTCCAGAGCCCGGCCCGCTCACCGTTAAGGAAATACGCGTTATGCATCAATTTGCGCATGCCGAGCCGCTTCAATACCTTCTTCAGGCGCGTCCCGTCGCGGACCTCGAGCTCGATCCCTCGTGAAGGGTCATAGTCGGTCAGATCGAGGTCCCTGTTTATCCCGGAAAACAATTTGATCGTCACTTTTGCAATGGCGGGCTTTCGGAACAGCATTGTCCTGATATTCCTCCTGCGATCAGTCAATCCACGCGGCGCGTTCCCGTCGCGCCGGGTATCAATGGATACAACGATACGGCGCCGGCGCGGCGAGGTCAAGGGTAATACGATCGTGGTATCAATCGGTATTGTTGTATCCGCATCCTGTATAGGGGCTCACCGGCCCGTTCCGGTCGAGGTGTTCGGCGCCGTCATAGTGGGGGAAGTCCCGGCACATTCGCGGCCGTATCGGATGAATTGAGCACGCGGGCAGTCCGTTTTCGTCGTGAGCGTAATGAACGCAGCGGTAATGATACGGCAGGTCCTCCCGCTGATCCTCGTACAGGAACCGCAGCATCGGGAAGATCAGGTATATTTCCGAGAAGTTCGGGTCTATGGAGGGCGTTTTTTTCCAGTAGAGATAGGCCCTCTCAAGCATATCGGGGGATTCCGCCAGTCGTACATCCTGGCAGCAGATCCCGCATCGTTTACACTCAGCCATCGTTCGCTCCATCCCGGTCGATACGGTAAGATTACCGGTCAGGCCTTTTATGTCCAGCCAAAACCATATGGAGTTTTCAGCCGGAGTACCGCGTAATTCCAACCGGCGGAGAGATGAATCCGGTCCAATTTTCCGCGCCCGGGTCTGTTCAGAAAGAGATTGATTTGATTTCGGTATAGTTTGCGCCTTCAGGTGTCAGTTTGGACGAGTAGAGCGCAAGGCGGGTAAATGAGGATTCTCCGTAAAGGGTTTTGGAATTATTCTCGATGAATTTCAAGAGATCCCCGGTGATTTTCCTTCCGCTTCGAAGCCGTGCGAGCGTGAGGTGCGGGGAGAACTGGCGCTTCTCTTCCCTGAAACGAAAATTGGAGGCGAAGCGCTCAACATTCTTGAAAAGCAGGCTCATCGGCCCGGGTTCGGCCAGAAGCCCTGCCCAAATAACCGTCGGCTTTTTCATGTCAGGGAAAGCGCCCATCCCCGAGAGCGTGAACGGGATATCGACGTCCGGTACCGCGATCTCCAGGAAGGTGCTTTCGATCGCGTTAGCCACATTGCCGTCGCACTCGCCCAGAAACTTGACGGTGATGTGATAGTTCTCCGGGGGGACTGTCTTGAGGATGTGGTCGTGCCCGGATAAGGCATCATGCGCGGGTCGCAGCGCCAGACGCATCTGCGCGTCAATGGGAAGACCGATAAACAGGCGGGTCATTCCTGTCCCTCGATGATGATCGGCACCACGACGTGGCCGTCCTCGAACCGTGGCGCCATGGAGCGCAGGGCGGAAGCGCCGTCATGTTCACGAACAAGGTCGTCGCGAAAGACATTATTGAGCTCGACGATGTGGTCGGTCGGCAGTACGTTGCCCGTGTCCATCTCGCTGATTTTTTCTACGTAGGCCAGTATGTCTGAAAGCTGGCGAGAGTACTCCTTTTTTTCCTGGTCGGTCAACTCGAGTCGCGCGAGCTCGGCGACTCGTAGTATCTGTTTTTCATCAATTATCATCGGGAGATCTCCTTGCCGCGGGGGCCGGTT
>JALOTJ010000032.1 GCA_025457965.1 Spirochaetota bacterium
AAGCACCAGGAGAGCTACTGGAACATCGCGCAGCAGCGCCTTAAAAGGGGCGATCTGCGCGGTGCGATAGAAATCCTGAAAAGAGGAATAAAGGAAAATCCGAACGACCCCGAGGGATACTATAACCTGGGCAATCTCTACATGCGCGCACGCGATTACGCGAACGCGCTTAAAAATTTCGACAAGGCCGCCGACCTCGACCCGCGCGTTTCGAAATACCACCGCGGCGTGGGCGAAGCCGAACTTCGGCTTGGGAATACCGGCCGTGCAGTCGCCGCCTTCATGAAGGCGCTGCAGGCCGACCCCGGCGACGCACTCGCCGCCGAGCGCCTCGGCGACATCTACGCCAGGGACGCCGACTACCCGGGGGCGGTGAAATATTACAGACAGGCCCTTTCCTATAACAGCCGCGACAAAAACCTGCAGCGGAAGTACCTGGCCGCACTCGCCAACCTGCGCAACGCCGAGCGAATAGCATCGCGCGGCACCTCCGACGGCGGATCGCGCATCGCGGGCGACGGCCCCGGCGGCGACCGGATAGCCGGCCGGAGCGACATCGCCCCCGGCGGCGACATGGGCGCGGACCCGAATGTAAAAACGCCGAAACCGCCCGATACAAAGGGGGACGCGGCGAAGTGGCGCGAGCTCGGCGACAAATACCGCGACGCAAAGGACTACGATAACGCCTTAAAAGCCTACGGAAAGGCGACCGAGCTGGAGCCCAGCGACGACTACTCGCATTACTGGCGGGGCCGCATATTCTACCACAACAAGCTCGACGAGGAGGCCAAAAAGTCCTTCGAAAAGGCGATTGTGGCCAATCCGAAGAACGCCGATTCGCACTACCGCCTCGGGCTCATCCACTATATGAATAACAGGTTCGACACCGCGATCCGCCATTTCGGGAAGGCCGTGGATATACAGCCCGATTTCCCGCGAGCGTATTACTCGCGCGGACTTGCCCACCACAAGCTGAACGACCAGGGCCGGGCGATCAACGATTTAAAGACCGCCATTCGCCAGGACCCCAAGCTCGACCGCGCCTATTTCAACCTGGGCGATATCTATTTAAAGAGTAAAAACTATCCCGAGGCGCTCGCCCAGTTCTCGAAAGACCGCGAACTCCGGCCCGATAATCCCGACACCAACTTCAAGCTCGCCGAGACCTACCACGAGATGAAGTCGTACAACAACGCCTCGCAGTTCTACCAGAAAACGATAGACCTCGATCCCAATTACTCCCAGGCCTATTTCAACCTGGGGCTCATCAACGCAGAGAAAAAGCAGTACCAGGCGGCCATTTCGCTCTACAATAAGGCATTATCGATAAAGGGCGACGATTACGCCACGCTCTACGAGCTTGGCAAGTCGCACGAGGCGCTGAACGATGACAACAGGGCGATCGAGTATTACTCGAAGGCGATAGCCAAGAACCCCAACTACGCAAAGGCCTATATCAACCTGGGGAACCTCTACGCCAAGAACAATCTTAATGACAAGGCAATCCAGCAGTACAAACAGGCAGCGACCAACGACCCGAAGTCCTACGACGCGCATTACAACCTGGCCAATGCCTACCGCGAGGCCAAGCTCTACGACGAGGCCATAGAGGAATACAAGACGGCCATCGACCTCAATCCGATGGACTCAAAGGCCCATTTTTTCCAGGGGATCGCCTACCGCGACAAGGGTGTGTACGACGACGCCGCACGCGCCTTCGAGCGCTCGGTACAGATCAACAAGAGCAACTGGCAGGGACACGAGGAGCTGGGGATGATCTATTACCGCAAGATCAAGGACAAGCAGAAGGCCATCAGCAATTTCGAACGGGTGCTCTCCCTTAAGCCCGACCACCCCAGCGCGGACAAGATCCAGGATATCCTGGGGCTTCTTAAAAAAGAGCCGTAGGCGCGAAACTCTTGACAGCGGCGCGCCGTCCGGTAGCATCCGACGCTGAACGAAGATTATGGACGGGATTCGGATGAACGCCATCACCCACCGCGCCGCAGGGGCGCTCCTTTGCATCGCCGCCGCGTTTTCTCTCGCGGCCGGTGCGTGCAGTATGCGCGTGCTCGACACCTCGGTACTGCTTAACGACTTCCGCACCGAGGGCTTTCTGGACGGAGACCACTTCCAGGTGATCGTAAGGGGAAGGCCCGATCCGTCGGCGCGCGGCCTTGTGGGCCGTCGCGACAGCGCGCGCAGGGAGGCCGAGTCCAGGATCGCCGAAGCGGTAGCCTCCGGCATCGCAGCGTACCGGCTCGACCACCTCATGCGCGGGCTGGATCCGGCCGACCGCGTGCGCATCACCAACCTCGCGGAAGTCCGTGCCGGGCTCGCGAGGGAGGCGGCCAGCTTCGTCAGATACGGCCACCGGGCTTTTGAATACTACGACGAGGACCATTCGGCGGTGATCGTGTTCCGGATCTATCGCAAGGGACTGCAGAAATCGCTGGAGTCCGGCGGGCCGAAGCTCTCCCTGCCCGAAAACACGCCGAGAAATAACGTTAAAGCAGAAAAAGGCTAAACGTATGTCATCGCACCGAACACCCGCCGCCGCTGCCGCCGTTTTACTCCCCCTTCTCGCGTTCACCGTAATTTTTTTAAACTGTGCCAGGGAGGTGAAGAAACCGGACCCGGTCGACATATGCCCGCCGACGATCGGCGATGGCCCGCGCGTTAAGTTCGCGAACGAGGGATTTATAAACGCCGACGTGTACCGAGTGGTCATCGTACAGCCGGAAATCGTTTTCGACGCGGCTGCCGCATCGAAAACAGCCCGCATACGCGCGCTCAGCTCGCTGCAGAAATACCTTCAATCGCGGGACATGGTGGTGGACCAGAACGTTACGGCGCGCCTGCTCGCGCTCATCGACGAATGCGGGCATATCGGCGAACCGACCTCGAACGACGGGGGAAGCTGCGTGTATTATTTCGACATTACCAGGCCACGCCTTGTGGATTACGTGTTGTCCATCTCCAGGAAACGGTAAATTCTTCCGCCTACCTGCTGTTACGATAGATGTAGTAGGCGAGGTTCTGGAAGATGAACATCTCAAGCTTCTCGCGGTGTTCGTCGTAGATGCTGCTGAACATCACGCCCACCCCGTAGGTGTCGTCGGAAAGCCTGTCCACGCGGACCACCATGGCGAGCGCCTCGATGTCCCTGAGTTCAACGTCCATCGCCGAAAGATCTATATGGACCCGTATGATGCTCGATATTTCCATCGACTGGCTGAACTTGAAGTAAAACCCGCCCTTGCTTATATTGATCAGCGTACCCACGAAATCGAACGCCTCGGTCTCGTCCATCGATGATTCTATAAGTGTCTCGACGATGCGCACCGGCACCTCGATGTCGAGCCGGAAATGCCTGCGCCGGATGTTCGCCCTGCGGTCGGCGCCGCCCTTCTTCTCCGGCTCGGGCGTCACCTCCACGCGCGGGTGCCTGCGCCGCTCGTCGGTTCTCCTGTCCTTTTTGTCGCGCCCCGCGTAGTTCTGCACCATCCAGATGTCAAATTCCTTTTCGAACCATGCCAGCATCGCCTCTTCCTTCGAAAGGGGCTCTCCGCCGCTTTTATTCTCTTCATAGAAGCGTTCGATTTCTTTCTTTATTTCCGAAGAAAGGTCCTCGTATTTGATATAATTCCTCTTCATATGCCCTCCATCGGATACGAACGAATACCGCCCTGTCAGTGATCGAGAGTCCGAGGTGACGTGAGCCGGATTTGCCGCCGGGGTACGCATTCCGGCCGCGCGGTGATACCGTAGAATAAAGGGTTATCCGTTCGGGTCGGCTTAGGTATAATAATTATGGCGGAAAAAAGCAATTATTTTCTTGCAAAAGGAACGATATTATTATTATAAACAATCATTGCAGTTTTATTCAGCGTCCGCATGGCGGCCGCCACGGAAGACAGTCCGCCTGATGAAGGAAACGAAAGCTACATTTATCATATATGCCGCCCTTCTCGCCGCCGTGCTCGCGACTGCGGCCCGGGCCGAGGAACAGCCTTCGTACTGCACGCTCGGTCAACCCGAAATCATCAGCACCGTCCTTTCCAAAGAGAACAACATCGTCTATCTCAAGCAGGCTATCGAGCTCCTCAAGGCCATCGACGACACCTACGTCGACATCGAAAAGAGCCTTGCGTCCGGTAAAAAGCTCGTGGTCTTCGTCGACCCCGCGCACGGCAAACTCGAGAACGGCGCCTGGGAGGGCGAGATGACCGGGCGACTCAGCGCCACGGGCCTGCCCGAGGAATACTACTCGATCATGCTCTCGCGAGAACTTTTTAAAACTCTTTCGGCCAACCGGTTCATCGAGGTCAGATCGACCGAGGACTTTATGCAGGTCATGAAGGGTAAAAGTGACATCTACAAAAACATCCCCTTCGTCGATACGGTCCGCCTGGCCGCCGAGGCCGGGGCCTTCATCATCGTGAGCGAGCACCTCAACAACATATCGTCCATCGTAAAGGCCAGCGGCCTCATGAACATACCGGGCGTTCATATCACCACCGACAGATGGGGAAACCGGTTTCTCTCGTACGTAAAGGACATTCACCGCGGCTTTCTCACGCTCTACAACAAGTACGATGCGACCGATTTTTCGCGCCGCTACGCCCTCAATTTGAAAGAAGCGCTCGTGGCGCAGGGAATGCGGGCCAACAACTGGCAGATGGGCGCGGTCCCCGACGACCGCTTCTCGTACTTCGTGGACTTTCCGATTTCGGTGATCTACGAATCGGGCTTCATCTCCAATCCCGACGACGAGGAGCTTCTGCGCGATCCCGAATACCAGCGTCGCATCGTTCGCGGACAGTACGAGTCACTCCTGGAAACCGTTCGCGAGGTCTTCGGCGTGGACATCTCCGGCCGGTCGCCCGTGCGCGTGGGGAAGGCCCCGGACGAACTCATCGAGCTCCTCAAGCTTTCGCGGCTGGTCATCTTCTACATCAACAATTGTGAAGCGCAGAAGGCGATCGGCGTCATCAACCTCATGGAAAGAAAGTTCGCAGGCATCAATCCGCAGTTCGTCGCGCCGTACCGCCAGATAAAGACCACCCTTGTACGCGCGGAAAGCTACTTCAACCAGGGGGTGGCGCATCTCAGAAAGAAAAACTATAAAAAAGCGACCTGGTGCCTGCACATGGCCAGGAGGACGCTCCGCTACCGGCCGCTGTACTCTTCGCTCTTCGCGCGTTACTCGGGCCAGTACCAGGAGATGGGTGTACCCGGCAGGGCCGTGGATATGTTCGTCTACAATCCCAAAAAGCTTCCGCCGGCCACGGCATCGCGTTCGGTGCCGCCACTTGTGCCCGCGCGTTCGGCCGCGCTCACCACGCCCATAATTTTCGCGGTCGACGGCGATCAAACGCTGGAGAACGCAATTAAAAAGTCGTTGAATCCCGACAAGAAGACCCTCGAACGGCTGGTCAAATCGTTCGCGAACGCCTTCACATACAAAAGCGTGAAGACCGGCGGCAAATGGCGCAAGGTTCGGATAAAAGCCAATTTTGGGCCCGGCATTTATATCATATCCCTGGACCGCAATCTGCGCGTTGTCTCGGCTTCACCGGTCAAGAAAGTTGCGCTTAACCCGGCCAAATACCAGAACCAGCAGTATTTAAAGAATTCGTACTTCGCCCTTGAACACAAAGAACGCGCGCTCTGAACTCCCGGGCCCCCGCCCCCGGGCCTATAACTTCTTCGGCGACTACCTGTGGAACACCTACGGCACGCGCGTGCTGAAGCTTCCGATCGACGCCGGATTCACCTGTCCCAACCGCGACGGCACCACCGGCGACTCCGGATGCGTATTCTGCTCCGAAGAGGGATCGGCCTCGCCGACCGCGCGCGGCCGGTCGGACGTCCGCGAGCAGATGGGAAACGCCCGGCGGAGCTTTCGCCGTTCCGAGGCGGAAACCCGCTACATCGCCTACTTCCAGGCCTTCACCAACACCTACGCCCCGGTCGAACGGCTCAGGGAGTTGTACGACACGGCCCTCGCCGACGAAGATGTCATGGGCCTGATGATCGGTACACGCCCCGACTGCCTGGGCGACGAAGTGCTGGACCTCATCGCCTCGTACGCTCGGCCCGGTTTCGAGCTGTGGCTCGAGGTCGGCATGCAGACCATGCACGAGCGCAGCCTCGCTTTTCTGCGTCGCGGCCATTCGCATGAAGCCACACGCGACGCGCTTCTGCGCGCCGCGCGGCGCGGCATAGCCGTCTGCGCGCACATAATACTGGGCATTCCGGGCGAGTCATGGGAGGATATGATGGCCACGGCCGTCGAGCTCTCCGCCCTTCCCGTTCGCGGGGTAAAGATCCATCACCTGCACGTTATCGCCGGCACGGAGCTTGAACGGCTGTACCGAACGACGGATTTCCGCCTCCCCTCTCTCGGGGAGTATATTTCGATCGTCTGCGATTTTCTGGAACGTCTGCGGCCCGACATCCTCATTCACCGGCTTCTGGGCGACCGCGCGCCGGCGACGCTCGTGGCCCCGGCCTGGGGTCTCCACAAAGGCACGGTGCTGGGGGCGATCGACGAAGAGTTCGCGCGTCGCGTCACGCGACAGGGTTTTTTATGGCGGGAGGAGTAAGGTACGGCGCGGACCCGTACGGGCGAACCGGTGTGGACCGCCCGTTCCGAACCGTGCACGAACTATAGAAAAAACGGGAGGGGAGCGTAAGCCGAATCCTGTTTACACGGCCATTTATCTTGGACGCACGTTACCGTACGCCTCCTTGCGACCTACCCGCAACCTCGGACGGGCCGTCCTCGAGCGGTTGCCTATTTGGTCTTGCACCGGATGGGGTTTGCACTGCCGCCCTCCTCGCGGAGGACGCGGTGAGCTCTTACCTCGCCATTTCACCCTTACCCGGCGATTTCGCGCCGGGCGGTATGTTTTCTGTTGCACTTTCCATCGCCTCGCGGCGCCCGGGCGTTACCCGGCATCCTGCCCTGCGGTGTTCGGACTTTCCTCACCGCCCGCCTTGCGGCGGGCCAGCGCGGCCGCGTGCTCCCCTCCCGCGATTATCAGTATCGATTGCGTCGATTGTACGTCCAGTGTTTCTTTTTTTCGAGTAAAATAATCGGCTGCACCCCATCATATTCCCGGCACATCATCGTGAATTCAGTCTTCGGACGCCGGTGCCGGGGAGTGTTCATAAAAAGCGAGCGCGTTGGTGCCGTAGGTCCGATGGTCGACCAGTCGCAGTGAGCCGGCCGTTTCCTCCAGCTTATTGTGAATATAGTGCTGGACGATCGCACTGCCGCCCGGGGCAAGCAGGTCGTGGCGTTCTATTTCCCCGAGCACGTTCCGGTACACCGACGCTTCTCCGCGCGTTTTTTCGTAGGGCGGGTCCAGGAAGATATAATCGAACCGGACGCCGCGCGAACGCATCAGTCGCATACAGCGCGACGCGGGAAAGTTGAACAGGAGAATGCCCTCCCCCTCCTCGCCCCAGTCGGCGAGCAGGCCTCGGATAAAGTCAAACCGCCGACGCTCCTTCTCGTTGAAGACCACCGGCGAGCACCCCCGGCTGAGCGCCTCGATACCCACCTGCCCTGAACAGCTGTAAAGATCGATGAACGATTTGCCGGCCAGGTCGCCACCGATCACCGAGAAAAGGGCCTCCTTTACCATGTCCGGCGTCACGCTGGCGTCGCCGAAACGGCGCACGTTGAAGGGGATGGTCCGGCCTTTCAGCCTTCCCGTTATGACCCGCATGACTGTCGTCAGTCCTTGTCTTTGAAGGCTTTGTTCAGCTCTTTGAGAAGGGCCTTGAGGTCCAGGCCGTTGTTCAGCGCCACCTTCTCGATGGTGTCTTCCTTCGCACCCCTGCACGAGGCGCAGTCGAGCCGGTGTTTTTTAAATACCGCGGCCACCGCCGGCGATTTTTTTATGGCTTCTTCGACCGTTGTTTTTTCTTTTATTTCCATAGTATGGTCCTTGTTGTTTTCTGTTTAAAGCCTTCCTGCCCAGGGTGGAGAATGTCAAGCGATTATGCGCACTGGATAATTCGTTGTACATCAACAGATCACCGCACCCTCGCCTCGATCCTAAATCCCTTGACTCGGCCGGATTAAGGGTCCATACTCGTTCTCCCGGCATAAAATACCTGTTCAGACGGAGCGGCACGGCCATGATCGACCTGAGAAGCGACACCATCACCAGGCCCACGCCTGAAATGCGCAGGGCCATGTACGAGGCCGAGGTCGGCGACGCGGTGTTCGGCGACGACCCCACGGTAAACGCACTGGAGGCGCGCACGGCCGAACTGCTGGGCAAGGAAGCCGCCGCGTACATGCCGAGCGGTACCATGACCAACCAGGTCGCCCTGCGCACGCACACCGAACCCGGCGACGAGGTCATCATCGAGGAACAGGGACACGTGTATTATTACGAGGGCGGAGCCCCCGCGGCGCTCTCGGGTGTCATGTGCCGGCTCGTGAAGGGCGAGCGCGGAATCTTCACCGCGGATGCGGTCTCGGCCCTGCTCCGCCTGGAGGACATTCACTTTCCCCGCACCAGGCTCATCTGCCTCGAGAACACCCACAACCGCGGTGGCGGCAGTATCTGGCCCATGGAACTCATTGGGGAAATTGCCGCCCTCGCCGAAGAGCGGCATCTGTCCATGCACCTTGACGGTGCCCGGCTGTGGAACGCGTCGGCGGCCACGGGGATTCCCGAACGGGACTACGCGCGGCATTTTGATTCGGTGAGCGTCTGCTTTTCAAAGGGTCTGGGCGCACCGGTTGGTTCGGCCCTTGCGGGCTCGGCGGATTTCATCAGGCGGGCCCGCCGCTTCATGAAGCAGTTCGGCGGCTATATGCGCCAGGCGGGCATCATCGCCGCCGGCGCGCTTTACGCACTGGAGCACCACCGGGAGCGTTTGCCCGAAGACCACGCCAATGCCAGGCTCCTGGCAGAGGGGCTGGTCGGCATTCCCGGCATCGAACTCGATACCGGGACCGTGCAGACCAACATCGTATTGTTCAGGCACAGAAAAATGAACTCCGTGGATCTGATGCTCAGGGCGCATGAGGCCGGCGTGTTCATCCTACCGGCGGGTCGTGACACGATGCGGGCCGTCACCAGCCTTGCGGTCAGGAGAGAAGACGTACTGAAAGCGATAGACCTGATAGGAGCGGCTTTGAAGGCGTAAGCCGGCGTCGTTATCCATCACCACCGCACAATGCAGGCCCGCAAAGCGAAAAGCCCCGGGGGTATTCTTCGCTTTGTGTCATGGAGCCATACCTACTCGTCGTACCCGGGAATTCGGCCGATGATCCCCTCCCAGTCATGACCCTGTTTCTTTACCCAGGCGACCCGCAACCGGTAATACGCCAGCACCGCCACGACCCAGGCGGCATAGATAACTCCTACCACCGGGGCCTCCATGAGGACAATAAAAATAAAACCCAGGGACGAGACGACCGATATGACCGCCGCGGCGACAAGGGCCGGCTTTGACATTTTGAAATAGGAGCCGGCGTAGCGCGCGGGAAACCTGGACGGCAGACGCACCGCGGCCACCGCCACCAGCACGGTCATCAGCAATATCCCCACCGCGGTCATGACGCCGTAAAAGTCCAGGCTCTGCCTGAGCAGTATCAGCACCACCGTAAAAAGGAAATAGGCGATGACCGCATTGAGGGGGGAACCCGTCCGCCGGTCGATTTTTCCGAACAGCGCCGGGGCCACGTGGTCGCGCGCCTGGGAAAACAGCTCCCTGGGCAGGGCGATCGCGCCGGCGTTGAAGGAAGTGAGTCCGGCACTGAGGGCGCCAACGCTTAAGAGTGCGACCCAGAAGGGGCTGAGGAATATTCCACCGGTCTCCATGAGGGGCGCCTTCATGGACTTGATGGCCTCGAAATCATAGGGCACCGATGAGATGAAGACCATACCAACAACCAGGTAAATAACCAGCACGATGCCGCCGCCGATGAGCAGGGACAGGGGGATGTTTCGCCGCGCGTTGACCATCTCCTCGCCCATCTCGGCTATCACCTGGAAGCCCATGCAGACGCTGTAACAGAGGATGGTGGCCATAACAAGCCCGCCGATTCCCTGGGGCATATTCGACGCGAAGTCTATCGGCGTCGCCAGAGCGCCGGCAAACCCGTAATATAGCAGGGCGACCAGAAGCTGGGCCGTCATGATCACCTGCACCCAGGTCGCCAGGCGAAGCCCGAAGAAGAGCAAGGCCAGGACCACGAGCGGAACCATGACCGCAAGCACATGGACCGAAACGTTCCATGGCAGATACGGGGCGATGTAGCCGGACAACCCGTACGCAACCATGGCGGTCGAGCTCGATCCGCCGAGGATGGCCATGTACGAAGCCACCGTCCCGGTTGCGGGATTAATGAGACGGCTTACATAGAGGTACCCGCCGCCGGCCCGCGGCATGGCGCTTGAAAGCTGGATAAGAGGGGCCACTCCAACAACCGAAACGGTAATGGCCAGGATAAAAGCAAGCCACAGTGTCGATCCGGCGTACGCTCCGACGGCCGCTATCAACGCGTAGATCCCCATACCGATGACGCCGCCGATGACCAGGGCTATGCCGCCGATCAGGTGAATGGGGCGCTCAAGCTTTACATCCCCGCCGGTTCTCGCTCCAGACGTTTCCATATACCCTCCATCTTGTTTACAAATCTATATCCTGACCGTACCGGTCGTCCTCGAAAATCCCGCTCGGGTACGATCCGGGAATATTGATATTTTTGTAAGGCGATTCAAACTCTTTTCCGCAGTACGTTGATGGTTCCGTTTTCTGCAATGCTCATACCGGCACAAGTCCAGCACTCCACGATGCCGCCGCCGGTGATACCGACGGTTTACCAAACTACGACGGACTATAGTATTGATGGCGGATTCATTCAATTATTTAAAGTGGGCCACCGGTATAAACCGGAGGATTCGAAGAGGAACGCCCTGTCCGGTTTTAAGACTATTTCCCACGATGGTTGCGTCTTCCCGGATACTTAAAAATTTGTATCGAATCCGGTAAAATTGTTGCAAAATTAGACGCCGGCAACTAAGTGTGTCTATCACTTTTTTTAACGGAGAGTCTCATGGCCAAATGCGAAGTATGCGGGAAATCGGTTCTGTTCGGCAACAGCGTGAGCCATTCCCATAAAAAGACCCTGAAAACCTGGAAGCCCAATGTTAAGCGGCTTCGCGTAATGGAAAAAGGCCGGGTGATGCGGAAGTACGTCTGCACCCGCTGCATCCGTTCAGGAATGGTAACGAAGGCGAGTTGACCGCCTGCACATCAATCACCGGCACCGCGCGGCGCCGGAACGCAGCGAAAAGCCCGAAAGGGCTTTTCGTGTTTCAGGCCACGGCTTCCGCACTTCCCCGCCGCACCCCGGGCAAACGCGCCCCTCACGCGGTAAAATAGCCGAAGATCGATACCACGGTCAGCACCATCGCGAAAAAAGCGACGCTCCCGATCAGGACGAAAGGCATAAAGAACACCGCGGCCGCCCTTGCCAGCCCCGCGGAGTGCATTTCGGACAACCCCTGCACTACGATGGCGGCGGACCACGCGAACAGCGCCATCGAGAAAAGCACGTAGAAAAAGACCGGTGCGAAGTTGAAGACGCTGAAGATCAATATCGCCGGCAGCAGCAGCACCCTGGGGAAGAGCGCGTAGTTCATGATGTTGATGACGTTCTTAATGTTCCCCTGGTGGCCCAGCACCTGCCCGGCCGTATCGACCAGGCTTCCGATCAGGATATTTTGAAACACCAGCAACATGAAGAACAGGATCCAGCCATAGGTGATCTTAATGTAGAAAAACGGCGTTTGCGAACCCAGGAGCGAAATAGCGAGGATGTCCATGATGGATACGCACGCCGGTATGACAAAGCCGATGGGCAGCGACCTCGATTCTCGCATGAGCGCCGCGGCGAGCTTTCGCGGGTCGGTGAAGACCATGTAAAAATAATCCACCCATACGAGCGATTTCAGGAATTCCTTCATGGCTGGTACCTGTATTCGACGGCCGGCAGGTTGGACGGGAACTGCCGGTCCACGCGTATATCGATCCCTCCCCTGGCCCCCTGGAGCGACATGAGGAGCCGCTCTACAGGATTGGTAACCTCATCGTACACGGGTGCGTCTTCGGGGAGTTTGGCCAGAGCGCGGGCCTTGGCGAGCGCCGTCTCGAAGGAACCCAGCTCGTCCACGAGCCTGTGCCTGAGCGCGGTCTCTCCGCTCATCACGCGCCCGTCCGCGACGGGTTCGATCTCCGGAATCGGGATGTTCCTTCCCAGCGCAACATCCGCCAGAAATTTTTTATACGATGAATCGATGATCTCCTGTATCAGCTCGCGCTCCTCCTGGCTGATGTCGCGGTATGCTGAGAGCAGGTCCTTGTACCGTCCGCTCTTGATGACGTTCATTCGTATGCCGAGCTTCTCGAACAGTCCTTTCAGATTCGGCGATACCGCTATGACACCGATCGATCCGGTGATGGAACCGTGGTTGGCGAGGATGTAGTTGCATGCCGAAGCCACGTAATACCCGCCCGAGGCGGCCAGCTCGCCCATTGACGCGACCACCACGATGTTGTCCTTGCGCAGGCGCATGATCTTGTCGTAGATCTCCTGCGTTGCGGCAACGGTTCCCCCCGGGGAGTTGATGCGCACAACCACGGCTTTTATGCGCGCGTCGCGTGACAGGTCGTCGAGGCGCTGTACTATGGCGTCGGAACCGTAGGCCATGCCCAGCGGACCGCCACCTGAGGCATCGATGGCGATGGGTCCGTATATTCGGACTATGCCCACACCGGGCCCGGTATCGGGCGAGCGCAGGCGGTATGCGTCGCGACCCGTTCCCTGCATTGAAATGCTGATGTCGATTATCGCGAGCACGGATGAAAGCACGAGCAGTATGAGGATGGAGACGACTATCTTCCTGTTCTTGTCCATTATCCTTTATCTTTTCCGGTCGTGGAATGGCGCGTCCAGTGTCAGCACATGAAGCCTACAGGCCCGGGGCATTTTTGCAAGAATTATTTCCGCCCAATTAGTATTGACACCTGCCGTATAATCGATTAAGAACTGTATCGGTCGTACGAAACGAGCACTGGCCGGTTACCGCGGTTACGCGACACGGGACGGACGCGAGAGGGGAATTCTCCCTGCTCTATTATACAGGGGTCAGCGTGAAAAAACTTCCCGCCACCATCGTCGATTTTCACGTTCATCTCTTTCCCGACAGGCTCTTCGAAAAAATATGGAGCTATTTCGGCAAGGATTACGGCTGGGACGTGCGGCACCGCCTCTATTACCGCGAGAGCGTCGATTACCTTCGCAAGCGCGGCGTGGGGCCCATTGTATATTCCAACTATGCACACCGCGAGGGCGTCGCCCGCACACTCAACGACTGGAACCTCGGGGTGCTCGAGGAAATCCCCGACCTTTACTGCTTCGCGGCGTATCATCCCGGCGATGATGACGCGCTCGATATCGCGCGCCGCGCGCTTGATCATCCCCGCGTGCTCGGTTTCAAGCTGCAACTCCTCGTCCAGCGCTTTTACCCCCACGACGAGCGACTCTTTCCGATGTACGAACTCGTCATGGAGCGCGGGAAGCGACTGCTCTTCCACGTCGGTACAGGCCCCGTAGGCAATGAATTCGTCGGCTACGAGCATTTCGCACGGCTTCTCGACCGGTACCCGGACCTGCCGGCGAACGTTGCACACATGGGCGCGCTGGAATACCGCGATTTCATGGGACTGCTTGATGAGCACCCGCTGCTTTACTTTGACACATCATTCTCGTTTTTGCCCGGCCTGCCGATCCGCTTCGACCTGGGAAACGACGTGCTCGAGCGATACAGGGACCGGATCGTCTACGGATCCGACTTCCCCAATATCATTTTCCCGCGTGAAGACGAGATCGACTGTCTTCTCGGCATGGACCTATCCCAGGAGTTTTACGATGCGGTCTTTCTCGAAAACGGCCTGCGCATCATCCGTGGGAATCTCTGATGGACCTGGCGGCAACCCCCTGTTCGATATCATGGCACTGCCTTCAATCTGGATCAAACGGGCTTCTTTCCAAGAAATGTTTGCTTTTCAGGCTATAATTTGAAAAAGTGCCAGTGCGCTTCAATCTTAAGCGTAACGGCGGTATTTGACCGATGAAAAGAATCGAAACGGAAGCGATCGTCATAGGCGGGGGGGCCACCGGGGCGGGAACGCTCCGCGACCTGTCGCTGCGCGGCGTACGCGCCGTCCTCATAGAAAAGAGCGACATAGCCTCGGGAACCACGGGCCGCAACCACGGCCTGCTGCACTCGGGCACGCGCTACGCGGTCAACGACCTTGAATCGGCGCGTGAGTGCATCCGCGAAAATAAAATCCTAAAAAAGATCGCGCGTCACTGTATCGAGGACACCGGCGGTCTCTTCGTCACGCTCCCGGAAGACGATCCCTCGTACCACGGCAAGCTGATCGAGCACTGCAAATACGCGGGAATCCGCTGTGAGGAGGTAAGCGTACAGGAGGCCCTGCGTATCGAGCCCAACCTCAATCCGAATATCCTCGCCGCGCTCCGGGTGCCCGACGGCACCATCGACCCCTTCAGGCTCACCTCCGCCAACGTGCTCGACGCGCAGGAGCGCGGCGCCACTGTCCTCACCCACACAGGGGTGAGCGGCATCATTCGAGAGGGAGATCGCGCCATTGGAGTCCGCTGTCGCGACCGGCGGACCGGCGTGGAGTTGGAGGTGTTCGGTGGCATCATCGTGAACGCATCGGGCGTCTGGGGCCAGGAGATATGCGCCTCGGCAGGAATCGCCCTGCGGATGTTCCCCTCCAAGGGCTCCATGGTCATTATCGATTACCGCATCAACAACGTCGTCGTCAACCGCTGCCGCGTGCCCTCCGACGGCGACATTATCGTCCCCGGCGATACGGTCTCGCTCATCGGCACAACGTCCAAGAAAGTGGAATACGACAAAATCGACGAGATCACCGTCGACGAGGATGAAATCGCCACGCTACTGGAGAGCGGCGAAAAGCTGATCCCGAACGTATCGCGAACAAGGGTGCTTCGCGCCTACTGCGGCGTGCGCCCGCTCATCGCCGTATCGGGCGAGATGGACGGACGCGAGATCAGCCGGGGCATAGTGCTCATCGACCACGAGCGGCGCGATTCTGTCGGCGGCCTGATAACCATTGCCGGCGGCAAGCTCATGACCTACCGCCTCATGGCGGAGATGGCCGCGGACCTGGCGTGCGCCAAACTGAAGGTCAGAAAGAAATGCCGCACCCAGAAAACGGCGCTGCCCGGCTCGGAACGTAAACTTGACCAGGCGAAATCGGTGAAGTTTTTTACGGGCATCCCCAACTCGGTGGTCGGCTCGACCCTTTACCGCCATGGGCAGCGCATACGGAACATCCTGCACCGGGAAAAGCGCAACTACGGTCTAATCTGCGAATGCGAGATGGTCACCGAGGGCGAAATCGAATACGCGCTCAAAAAGCTTAACGTAAAGGACATCGTCGACCTGCGGCGCAGGACGCGCATCGGCATGGGCCCCTGCCAGGGCCAGCTCTGCGCCTATCGCGCCGCCGGGCTCTTCGTAAAATACGACTCGGCAACGTCGGCCGAATCGAATAAAATGCTCGTCGATTTCCTGGAGGAACGCTGGAAGGGGATCAAGCCGGTGCTCTGGGGCGACGCCCTGCGTGAGGTCGAGTTCTGCTACTGGATATACCAGGGACTCTTTGGACTCGGCGACGTCAGGTTTCCGGAAGAGGGTGAGGACAGGTGAGGTACGACTGTGTAATAATCGGCGGCGGGCTTTCCGGCCTCACCTGTGGAATACGGCTCGCGGAGAAAGGCGCGCGCTGCGCCGTCATATCGACGGGCATGAGCGCCCTGCACTTCTCGTCGGGCTCCATCGACCTTTTCGGCAACGAAGGCGAAGGGAAGATCGTATTCCGCCCCTTCGAATATCTGGAAAAATTCATCGGATCGAACCCGCTTCATCCCTACGCCCGCTGCGGGTCGTCGCGCGTGCGCGAGGCTCTCTTTTATTTCAGGGACCAGCTCGACCTTGAAGACATCGACCTCTACAATAACGACGACGCAAACCACTTCCACGTAACCACGCTCGGCACGCTCAAGCCCACGTTTTTTTCGCAGCGCAGCGTTTTCAACGAGAAGATACGCCTGGCCTTCGAAAAGAAATCGAAGATCGCGGCGCTCAATTTCGAAGGCTACCGCGACTTTTACCCGGAGCTCGCCGTCATCAACCTCAAGCGCAATGTTCTGTTCAGAAACATAGAAATATCTTCCGGGAAAATCCTTTATCCGGACTACGGCGACCCCCAGCGCAATCCCTTCGAGTACCGCTCCATCGACATCGCCCGCATCTTCGACACCGAGCGCTACCTTGAGGACCTCGCCGCGCAGATCCGCACGGCCGCCGGCGATGCGGCCTTCGCCGCGATGCCCGCATTCCTCGGCATAACCAATTTCAAGCGGCACCACCAGCTGTTACAGCAGCTTACGGGCCTTCTCATCTACGAGATCCCTACGCTCCCGCCGTCCATACTCGGCATGCGCATCGACAACGCGCTCAAGTCGCGCTTCGCCGCACTCGGCGGGGTGTACATAGCCGGCGACACCGTGCGGGGCGGAACGATCGCCGGCGGAAGGCTGGAGTCCGTGTTCACCGAGAATGGCGGAAGCTCGGCGCTGTACGCCGGAAGCTTTGTGCTGGCAAGCGGCAGTTTTTTCAGCGGCGGACTGGTGAGCGAATTCAGCCGGGTGCGCGAGCCCGTTTTCGGTCTGCGGGTGTACAGCCATGCCGAGCGTTCGAAGTGGCATGCACAGGAGTTCTTCCCTCGAAACGGACATCCATTTCTCGAATTCGGCGTCGAGACCGACGAGCGTTTCAACCCGCTTACCGATGACGGGCAGAGGCTCGGGAACCTCTACTGCACGGGAGCGCTCCTACCGCACTACAACCCCATCCGCGAGGGCTCGGGCGGCGGGGTGGCCGTATCTACCGGGTACCGGGCCGCCGAGCTCATTCTCGCAGGGAACCGGTAGCCCATGATCAAACTGGAAAACATCAGCTTCGACCATTGTATAAAGTGCACCGTCTGCACCATCTACTGCCCGGTGGCAAGGGCCACACACCACTTCCCCGGCCCCAAGCAGTCGGGCCCCGACATGGAACGCCTGCGAATAAAGAGCCCCGGGCTACTCGACGACTCGCTGAAGTACTGCACCAACTGTAAGCGATGCGAGATCGCCTGCCCGTCGAACGTCAAGATCGCCGACCTCATCCAGAGCTCGAAGTGGCGCTATTTCAGGAAGGCATTCCGCGTGCGTGATTTTTTCCTGGCCCGTACCGACCTTATGGGAGGTGTCGCCACGCGCGCGAGCTTCCTGGTGAACTTCTTTATAAAGCTCTTCCCGGTGAAATTCTTCCTCGACCGCTTCATGAAGATCCCGTCCGAGCGGCGCTTTCCCCGATACGCGCAGGGGACCTTCCGGGCGTGGTATAAAAAACACCGGAAGGAACAGGAGGCGTTCGCCGAAAAAGCCGTCTACTTCCATGGCTGCTACGTCAATTACAACAATCATGATCTTGGAAAGGACGTGGTAACGGTGCTTAACGCGATGAACGTCGGGGTGATCGTTACGGACGAAAAGTGCTGTGGTGTGCCGCTCATCGCAAACGGCTACATCGACAAGGCAAGAAAAAACGCGCTCTTCAACATCGAATCGCTCGCCAGGTCGGCATCCGAAAGCGGCGCGCGCATCGTCTCGGCCTCCTCGAGCTGCTCGTTCGCGCTGAAGCACGAATACCCGAACCTCCTCGAGCTCGATAACTCGGCGATCTTCGACGGCCTCGACTACATAACAAGATTTATTCACGAGCGCTTCGAAAAGGGGAACGTCCCCGCCATGGGACCGGTGCCGGTCAGGGCGGCCTATCATTCTCCCTGCCACCTCGAGCGGATGGGCGGCGTGATGAACACCATCGAAGTGCTCAAGAAAATACCCGGACTGGAACTGACCATTCTGCACTCCGAGTGCTGCGGGATCGCCGGCACCTATGGCTTCAAGAAAGAATACTACAAGGTCGCGCAGAAGGTCGGCGACGAGCTTTTTAAGAGGATCGAGCGCGCGAACCCCGAGATCGTCATTACCGACTGCGAGACCTGCAAGTGGCAGATCGAAATGAGCACGCCCTACCGCGTCGAGCACCCGGTGACCGTTCTCGCGCGCGCCATTGACGGAAAGAAGCTTTAGCGTTAGCCTTACAGGAGCGCGGCCAGACGCGCGACGAGGCCGTCCATGTGGAAGAGTCCCTCGAGCGTGAAGCGGAACCGGACGTCTCCTCCCCCCTGAACGACGAGCGCAAGCCCCTCTTTTTCGAGACGGTCAAATTCGCCGATCAGCGCATCCGTCATTCTAGAGCCCGTCGCCTTTTCGAACGCCGACCGGGTTATTCCCCTTCTGAGGCGAAGGCCCGTAAGCAAAAATTCCTCGGCCGCGGCGTCCTTCCCGCGTTCGTCGAGCACCGGAGTTATCGAAGGTCGTTCGAGATATTCCTCGACCGTCTGCGTGCTGTAGAGCCTCCGTGAACCGTAGAACGAATGTGCTCCTGGCCCGTAACCGACATAGGGCTCGAAGGTCCAGTACTTCATGTTATGACGCGATTCGAAACCCGGTACGCAGAAATTCGAGACCTCGTAGTGCGTATATCCACTTTCTTCCATAATCACTATAAGTTCCTCGAAACGACGCCGCTGTTCGAGCGAGAGCCCGGCCGTATCGGGCACCCGCCGCGCAAGGGGCGTATCCTTTTCGATGCTGAGAATGTACGCCGATACATGTTCCGGCCGGTACGCCAGGAGTCGTTCGAGTTCGTGCGCGAGCCGGCCGCCGTTCTGCCCGGGTATTCCCGTAATGATGTCGAGACAATGCACGATGTCCTTCATTGCGAAAAAGGCGTCGAGCATCGCCGTGTCCGGGGCCTTCGCACGCCTGCCGATAACGCCGCGAAGCTGCGCGTCGAGCGTCTGGACGCCCAAAACAACCCGGTTGACGCCCGCGCCGCGGTACTCCCCGAGCGAGGCGACCGAAAAATCCTCCGGATTGCATTCGAGGGTTATCTCGCAGTCGGGCCCGGAGGGGCTGAAGCACGATCGCACCGCGTCGATAATGCGAGCGACAAGCGGTGCCCCCAGGAGCGACGGGGTCCCGCCGCCGAAATAGATCGTGTCGAAGGAATACGCGGCCGTTTCGTCCGATCGCCCCCGGATTTCGTCGATCAGCCTGTCGACGTACCGACCGAAGAGCCCGGGGCGTTCGCCGTCGCACAGCGCGCCGATCGGGACGGAGTAGAACGAGCAGTAGTCGCATTTCGAACGGCAGAAGGGTACGTGGATGTATACCCCGGCATTCACCGGTACACTCATCGGGTCACCGGATGCCGAGGTACACGTTGACCTCGGTGCGCGGACGGAATTCACCCCGCAAACAGGCGACCACCTGCCTCTGCGACTCTTCCGTGTTCGAGAAGCTGAAGAGTACGGGCGGAAGCGGCATGAGCGCGGCGACGGGAAACGGATTCCCCGTGCAGAGCACGACCAGCGAGACGCCGGGCATGTCACGAATGCGGACCAACTCCGCGAGAATCGCCGGCTCGGGCCTGTCCACGTGAAGATACACCGGTTGCCGGCCGTTTTTCCCGCGCGCGAGGTCGGCAGGCAGCTCGGAGGTATTTTCAAGCACCAGAAGTCCCCGGACCGGTTTCTCGATGAGCTCGCGCCGCATAACGGGGCTTGCCGTCACGATATAGCTTGCGGCGTACGGGCCTTCATCGCCCGCGGCCGTGAACGAACCCGCACCATGATAATACAACGCCCTTCGGGAAAGCTCCCTGTTGATGACCTCCGCTTCAACGAGCGACTCGAGCTCGCCCTTCGAATACTCCGCCTTCGCGATTCGGGCGCGCCCGGAATCCGATTTCATTATGGAGAAACATTCCTTTGCCGCGATGATCCGCCGCAGCGACTCATCAATTCTTTTTTCGGATAGCCGCCCTTCGGAGACGGCCTTCTCGAGCGCGGCATGGATGCGCGCGACGCTCTGACCGCAGGTACTGATGAGGATGATATCCGTGCCGGCCTCGACCGATCGGACGGCCGCCTCGCCGATGTCCATGATTTTCGAAACGGCGTTCATCTCCATGTCGTCGGTAATGACAAGCCCCTTGTGGCCCATTTCCTCCCTCAATAACCCCCGCAGCATCTTTTCCGACAGGGTTGCGGGAGCATCGTCGCCGAGTATGGACGGATATGATATATGCGCGCTCATGATGGCAGACACGTTCTCGTCGATCGCCGCCGCAAACGGCGGAAGCTCCACCTTCTTCAGATGTTCAAGCCCGTAGTTGATTACCGGCAGCACGTGATGGGAGTCGCTGTCGGTATCGCCATGGCCTGGAAAGTGTTTTCCGACCGCCATGCACCGGGATTCCTGCAGACCCCGTATGTAGGCGCGTCCCATCGCGGCAACGACCGCGGGGTCCGAGCCGAAGGAACGCGTGTTGATGACCGGGTTCTCGGGGTTGTTGTTCACGTCCACGGCCGGCGCCAGGTTCATGTTGACGCCCATCATGCGCAGTTCGATCCCGAGAATCCGCGCCGCCCGGTACGCGAGATCCGTATCGTTTACGACGCCAAGGGGCATGTTGCCGGGAAACTGTGTTACGCCGTCAATGATTCGGCGCACCCTTCCCCCTTCCTGGTCGATCGAGATGAATAGCGGTATTCCCTCCGTTTGCATTGCAGCCTTCTGCATGTCCGCGATAAAGGCCGCGGTTTTGTCGCGCGAGGAAAGGTTGTACCCGAAGAGGATTATGCCACCGGGAGCGAAGCTCTCGATCATGGAGCGCGCCGCCGGCGTCATCTCGGTGCCCGGTACGCCGACCATCATCATCTGTCCGATCTTCCGCCGGGGGGACATTTCTTTCAGCAGCGCGTTTATTTCGGCCTCTCTTTTTATCATGGACGCGGCGACCAGTCCGCCCGCCACGATTCCCGCGACGACGACCATGGCGATGATTTTTCCGTACATTCATCCTCCCGCGCTCAGTGCCTGCTCATTCAGCATAATGAGGGGCTGATCGGGCGCGGGATCAACTACTTTTTTGCCCGACGCGGTAAAGTCGCCCGCCTCAATTCCCCGATACATGTAATGTAGAGCGAACGGACGCGGCGGCCACTCGCCCCCGAGCGGCTGAGGAAAAACACCGGAATTCAGATGCACGCTCCGGACAGCAAAACCGTTCCCTGCCGACCTTTTAACGATGAAAACCATTCAGCACATTGACAGCTATCCGGCCGATTCTTCGATCGTTCAACGGGTCATCTCGGTACTCGATGATGACCTCCGCTCCATCAACTGCCGCCAGGAGGAGATTGACGAGATCATCATCTCGATTGACGAGGCGCTGACCAACGCGATCCAGAAGACCATCCGCACACAGGAAAACATTCCGGCCGCCCACGCTGATCAAATCCGTGCCATCACCGTTCGATATCTCCTCGACGAGGAACATTTTGAGGCGACCATTATCGATCACGGCGGCGGCTTTGACCTCGTTAAATCGTTCAATGATTCACCGAACCGCCGTACTGAAGACTATTTCGGACAACTGGTCCGCTACATCGATAAAAGCGAATCGAGCGAACCGAGGGTGACCGTCAACGGGCGCGAGCTGTCGCTGAAAGGGATCGGGGCGGGACTGAAAATTCTGCTTGCCTTCATGGACAGAATAACGATCGATCTTATCGACAGGGAAAACGTCATTTCGAATTCGGTGACGGAATTCACCGACGGCACCATTCTTACGATAAGCAGGAAAAGGAGATACCGATGACTCAAAAGAAGGCGCCCAAGGCGTACAAGAACCTCGATTTCCTGAATTCCCACGAGGCCCGCACCATTCGAATTATCTCCGAGTATCTCGAACCGGAAAAACGCCTGCGCGAGACGAACATCATGCATACTGTAGTTTTTTTCGGCTCGGCGCGGATACATCCCGACGACCCGGCAACGGGGAAATACTACACCGCGGCCGAGGAGTTAGCCTACAGGCTGGCAAAGCTCGGCAAATCCATGGCGCGGAGAAAACACGGTTTCCACATCTGTACCGGCGGCGGCCCGGGCATAATGGAGGCTGCCAACCGCGGGGCCCACAGGGCCGGTGCGAAGAGTGTCGGGCTCAACATCTCGCTGCCTTTCGAACAGAACCCCAACCGGTACATAACACCCGAGCTCAATTTCGAGTTCCATTACTTTTTCATGCGAAAGCTCTGGTTTTTATATAACGCAAAAGCGCTGGTCGTTTTCCCCGGCGGGTTCGGTACTCTCGACGAGCTCTTCGAGGCCCTCACCCTGCGGCAGACTGAAAAGATCAACAAGAAGAACATGCCCATACTCCTTTACGACAGGGCATACTGGGAATCAATGATCAACTTCGAAAAAATGGTCCAGATGGGGTTTATCGATCCGGAAGACCTGAAGCTGATCCACTTTTTCGAAAGTCCGGGGGAAGGCGTTAAATACCTCAAGGGCCGCCTCGAGAAAGGCATAACCAACATCAACCATAAATTCCAGCCTTGAGGCAGTCCGACCGGGGTCGTTTTATTATTGCAATTTACGGGCGAGGCCGTAGTATCCGCATCGTGGGGCTCAATACATGAATTCAGGCAGGATACGGCGATGAAAAAGTTGACGGCGCTTGGCCTTGTCTTATGCGCGATTTTCTTGACCTCGACGCTCCGGGCGGAAGGGGCCGGGAACGAATACCGCAACGAGCGCTTCAATTACACCATCTCGCTTCCCCCCGCGTGGGAGCGCTCCGAACTGACGCTCGAGGGCAGGCACCTGCTCTACGCTTTCCCCGACAGGAATACCGAAATAAAGGTAAAGGCCGTGTTTTCAAGCGAGTCCGATCTTGAGAAAATCGCGGGCGACAGATGGAACCTGAGCGGCATAGATCCGGGACTCAACAAGATCATCGAAACGGGCAGGATAAGCATCCGTCAAAACGTGACCGGCAAGCTTCTGGTATTCGAATACCGCTCCCGCGGCGGAGCGACGCTGCAGCGAACACTTATCACGCATAACGGCGGCATCCTTTACATAATACAGTGCTCCTCGCCCACCGCCACCTTCTATCGGCACGAGGGTGCTTTTAACACCGCGCTGTCTTCGTTTAATTATATCGCGACAGTGAAATCCACGGAAGAGGAAACTCCGGCCGAACCCGGCCTTGAGCCCCGGTAGGAATCGGGCGGCGGGTGGCACCGCGTCCGGGTACGTGCCCAAGGCCGGACTTGAACCGGCACAGACCAAGGTCCGAGGGATTTTAAGTCCCTTGTGTCTACCAATTCCACCACTTGGGCGAAAAACAGTCCAAAGCCGAAGGCCGCGCGCCGAAAGGGCGCGACGATTGACTTTGGACTGAAATATGAGGCGCCGAGCGGACTTGAACCGCTGAATAAAGGTTTTGCAGACCTCTCCCTTAGCCACTTGGGTACGGCGCCAGGGCCGGCCGAAACGCGAAAAAACCGGTGTATTTTCGCCTGGAACACGTATAGAGACCGCCCGGACGTATGTCAACCGAAAATGCGCGCGGTACGACAAGAAAAAATTGCGCACCGGATATGCTAAAAAGCCTCCTTCAATTTATCTGTCCATATAATGCTTTAATGATAAGCACAATTATATCAAAAAAGGGATTTTCCTTATTAATATTTAATTATAAATATTGACAATTTAAATTTGTGTTCCACACTTGGTTTAAGAATGTCTTAACAGACTTACGCTTTTATTTGTATATTTATTTATATACTTTAATTACACTTAAACAGGAGGTTCGTATGACAAGAAGGATCGATAAAGCAGCCGTTATCGGCTCCGGTATCATGGGGGGCGGTATAGCGGCCCTTCTAGCCGATGCGGGAGTGGAAACCCTGCTTCTCGACATCGTTCCCTTCAACCTGACGGATGAAGAGAAGAAGGATCCTAAAGCCCGCAACCGAATAGTCCAGACCGGCTTCGACAACCTGATGAAGGCGAAACCCGCTCTCGTTATGGACAAGGCGAACACTGCGCGCATCAAGCTCGGAAACCTCGAGGACGACTTCAAGAAGCTTGCCGATTGCGACCTGATCATCGAAGTGGTTGTCGAAAACCTCAAGATCAAGCAGGAACTCTTCGGCAAAATCGACAAGATCCGCAAGCCCACGGCGATCATCACCACGAACACCTCTGGCCTTCCGCTGCAGGAGATCTCTAAGGGCCTGAGCAAGGAATTCAAGGCGCATTTTATGGGGACCCACTTTTTTAACCCGGTCCGCTACATGCACCTTCTCGAGCTCATCCCCGGCGCCGAAACTAAAAAAGAAATCCTCGAGTTCCTGGCCGACTTCGGCGAGAAGAGACTCGGCAAGGGTATCGTATGGGCGAAGGACACCCCGAACTTCATCGGTAACCGCATCGGCGTTTACTCGATCGTGGATATTCTTCCAACAATGAAAGAAATGGGCATGAGCTTCACCGAAGTCGACGCTGTCTTCGGGCCCGCGATGGGGAGGCCAAAAACCGCTGTTTTCAAGCTTTCGGACATGGTCGGCCTGGACACGCTGGATCACCTGGCGGTCAACTCATACGAACTTCTTCCAAAGGACGAGCGACGCGAAGCCTATAAGGTTCCCGACTGGTTCAAGAAGATGATCGAAAACAAGTGGTTCGGCGACAAGACCAAGCAGGGTTTCTACAAGAAGGAACGGAGCCCCGAAGGCAAGAGAGTGACGCTGGTCCTCAATCCCGACACCATGGAATACGTACCGGCCGACAAGCCGAGCTTCCCCTGCCTCGATGCGGCGAAAGCGGCGAAATCGGTTCCGGAAAAGATCAAAGCCATCGTTTATGGCGACGACAAGGCGGCCAAGTTCGCATGGAAGGTCACCGCGGCCGGATGCATCTATGCCGCGAACCGCGTTCCCGAAATCGCCGACTCGATCGTCGACATCGACAACGCGATGGTATGGGGATATAACAACGAATTCGGCCCCTTCGGAACCTGGGATGCGATCGGCGTGGAAAAGTCGGTAAAGCGCATGGAGAAAGAGGGAATGAAGATTCCCAAAAACGTCCAGAAGATGCTTGACTCGGGCGCCAAGAGCTTCTACAAGAGCGAAAAAGGAAAAGACTACTACTACGACCTGGTCAAGGGCGGTTACAAGGAAATCAAGAGGAGCGAAAGCGCCATCCTCCTGAAGAACTGCAAAGAGATCAAGTCCAACGCCTCCGCATCGCTCATAGACCTCGGCGACGGCGTTTTTAACTTCGAGTTCCACACCAAGATGAACGCCATCAACGGCGAGATCGTCGATTTCATCCCGACCGCTCTCGAGTACGTAAGCAAGAACGGCATCGGTCTCGTCATCGGCAACCAGGCGGGCGGCATGCCCGGCGCATTCTCGGCCGGCGGCGACCTCGCCTTCATGGGCAGCCTGGCCAAGGACGGCAAGTTCACCGTCATCAACGATTTTATCGCGAAAGTGCATGACAGCATCCAGGCACTTCGCTATGCCAACTTCCCGGTAGTAGCCGCTCCGTACGGCATGACCCTGGGCGGCGGCTGCGAAGTATGCCTTGGCTCCGACCGCATACTGGCGCATACCGAGACCTACATGGGTATGGTCGAAATCGGCGCGGGACTCCTCCCCGGCGGACTGGGCATGCTCAACCTCTGGAGAAAGGTCCTCGCTAACATTCCGTCGTCGATCAAGATCACCGACCTCGGCGGGTTCTTCCTGCCATGCTTCATGGCAGTTGCGCAGGCCCAGGTAGGCATGGGCGCGTTCGACCTCAAGAAGAAAGGATTCCTCGGTCCCAATGACAGGATCATCTTCAACCGCGACCTCCAGATCGGCGAGGCCAAGAAGGAAGTCCAGAAGATGGTTGATGAAGGATACGCCCCCCCGAAGCACGACCCGATCCTCGTAATGGGCCAGGAAGTGCACGGCATGGTTTGGGCGGAAATGAACAACATGAAGGGCGGCGGCTACATTACCCCGCACATGGAGTTCATCGCGAAGAAGATCGCGTTCGTCATGTCGGGCGGCGATATCATCCAGGGAACCATGATTCCGGAAGAGCAGTGGATGAGGCAGGAGCGTGAGGCCTTTGTCGAACTGTGGAAGACCGAGAACACGCAGAAGATGGCGGCGCATATACTCGCGACCGGCAAGCCGTTAATGATCTAAGGATCAAAACACTACTATAGGAGGAACAGATATATGAGAGAAGCATATATCGTTTCAGCAGTAAGAACACCCGGCTGCAGAAGAGGCAAAGGAGCATTCAACCAGACAAGGCCGGAGGATCTGCTCGCGCAGGCGCTGGCCGGTGCCGCCGATCGCATAAATCTCGACAAGGCGCTCGTCGAAGACGTTATGACCGGATGTGCATTCCCCGAGGCGGAACAGGGGATCAACCTCAGCCGTATCGCGGTCCTCATGGCCGGTTATCCGATAACCACATGTGGCGCCACCGTAAACAGGTTCTGCTCGTCCGGACTCGAGGGGATAGCCCTTGAGGCGATGAAGATAAAGGCGGGATGGGCCGAGATAGCCATGGGCGCCGGATGCGAAAGCATGTCGATCGTTCCCATGGGCGGAAATCTGCCACGACCACACCCCGACTGGGCGAAAAAGAATCCCGACGTCTACATTTCCATGGGTATCACGGCCGAGAACGTAGCCTCGCGCTATAACATCAGCCGCGAAGACCAGGACAAGTTCGGGTACGAATCCCAGATGAAGGCCTCGAAGGCGCAGAAGGAGAAGCTCTACACCGAGATCATCCCGACCACGGCGACCCGCTTCGTTATGCAGGCCGACGGCACCTACAAGAAGGAAACCTTCGTCCAGGATTTCGACGACGGCGTCCGCGCCGACACGAGCCTCGAGGGACTCGGGAAGCTGCGTCCCGCCTTCAAGGCCGGCGGATCGGTAACGGCCGGTAACTCTTCGCAGACCACCGACGGCGCCGCGGCGACCATCGTTGCCAGCGAAGACGCCTGCAAGAAGTACAACCTTAAGCCGCTCGCGCGCATAGTCGCGTACGCGGTCGCCGGTTGCGAGCCCGACGAGATGGGCGTGGGCCCCAAGTACGCCATCCCGAAGGTGCTTCAGCTCGCGGGCATGACACTCGACCAGATGGATCTGATTGAGCTCAACGAGGCCTTCGCTTCGCAGTCGCTGCACTGTATCCGCGAACTCAAGCTCACGGATCGTATGGACATCATCAACGTCCACGGCGGCGCGTGCGCGCTCGGCCACCCGCTGGGATGCACCGGCGCGAAGCTGATGGCGACCCTGGTTGCCAACCTGCATCGCTACAACAAGAAGTTCGGTCTCGAATCGATGTGTATCGGCGGCGGCATGGGTGCCGCGATGATCATCGAGAAGATGTAAGTTTTTGCTGAAATGACTCAAAAAAGCCGCCTTCGGGCGGCTTTTTTTATCCCCCTGCGCCTAAAGCGCCCCCTCCATGGCCGGAAAACTCTAACATTTACCCCAGAAGGTGCCGACTGACATAAAGGGACTATAACAGCTTGTGACCACTATAGTAGGAGGGCATATGATTCAAAGCGATGGAGACCTGCGCAACTGGAAACAGGAACAGCTCAATTATTTCAAAGGGTACCTTGACAACTTCAGGAAGGATTCCCGAGAGTACAAGCTTCTTTTGGAAGGCATCAGGGAACTTGAAAATAGCCTTTAGGGCGCCGAATTCGTCACCCCGGCGCCATCAACCGGGCGTTTGACCGTTCCCGTGACCGGGCGCGATCATGAAGGGGCGCTCAATGCCCTGGTTGGTGTTCCGCCTCTTCCCCCGGCGAATCCGTCCCCCCCTCGAGGGCCGCGGTCCTTTTGATTACAATATTGTATTTTTTAAGCTTGTTGTGCATGGTTTTTCTCGAGATGTCGAGCGCCCGGGCGGTCGTGGAAATATTGTAATTAAACCGGCGAAGGATCTTTTCGAGGTGCTCCCGCTCCATCTCGTCGATCGTCTTTACGCTTTCGGGAAACTGGTTCGTTGCCTGCGGTTCCACATTCCCCGTTCCGGTCTTTTTCGCGGCCATGCCGACCGCCTCGAATTCAAGGACGCTCGTCACGTCATCCTGCGACACCATCTTCTGGGTTGAAAGCAATATAAGCCGTTTGATTACGTTTTCGAGCTGACGCACGTTGCCGGGCCACAGGTAGTTGGTCAGATACAGCCTGGCCTTCAGGTCGATGTTGATCTCCCGACCGAACTCGATGTTGTACTTGTTGAGAAAGTGGTCGATGAAGAGCGGAATGTCCTCCCGTCGCTCCCTGAGTGTGGGCAGATAGACTGGAAGCACGTTGAGCCGGTAATAGAGGTCCTCGCGGAACCTGTTTTCCCTGACCATTTCGCGAAGGTCGCGATTGGTCGCGGTGACGATACGCGTATTCACTTTTATGAGCTGGTTGCCGCCGATGCGCTCGAACTCCTTTTCCTGCAGCACCCTGAGAAGCTTCGACTGCATGTCGATCGAGAGATTGCTGATCTCATCGAGGAAGAGCGTTCCACGGCTGGCT
>JALOTJ010000108.1 GCA_025457965.1 Spirochaetota bacterium
GAGGAGACGCTCATCGCGCTCTGCATCAGCGCCGAGGCGAATCCCACGGCGCTGATCGCCATGGAAAAGCTCACGGCGCTCAAGGGGTGCGAGATGCACATGACCCACATCCCCTCGCCGGGCGACGACGCGGGACTGCGCAAGCTCGGTATCAACTGCACGTCCGAGCCGAATTTCTCGACGAAGAATCTGCTGGATATCTGAGCGCGCGCCGCGGCGCGGCAGGTGATACAAACGAAGGGAAGGCCGTGGAAGCCTTCCCTTCGCGCGCATGCATTATCGCGGGGTTATCGGCAGGATGAGCCGTGACGGGTGTTCCCGGTCGTGGAACACGGTCTGGCGCGCCTTTAAGGTTTTATCGGTCGTGCCGTTGTCGTCGCCGGTCTGCAGATTCCGCCCGTACTCGGGGAAGTTCGATCCGGCGATCTGAAGCCGTATGCGGTGCCCCTTCTTGAAGAGCATGCTGGTGTTGCCCACCTCGATCTCGAATTTATACACCCGGTCCTTCTCGAGCGGCGCGGGCTTAAGCAGCGATTCCCGGTTGCTCGCGCGGTATACCGCGGACTGCACATTCACCGAGGTGCCGTCGGGCCGCACCTGTGCGAGCTTGACGGCGAAGTCGGTGTCGCGCGCCGACGACGAGGCGTAGAGCACCAGCTTCACCGGCCCGGTTACCTCCGTATCTCCGGCCAGAGGGGCCGTGGTGTAGACGAGCACGTCGTCCCTCGACTCGACCACGCGCTGGTCGAAGGGGCCGGCCTTGAGTTTACCGAAGATCGAGGTCCCGCCGACGCTCGGCACCGGGTTGTCCGGGTCCGCGACATACGAGTCGGGCTTTCCGGCCGCGGGGGCCGTTTCGGCGAGGACTCCGTCGCCCGTGGCCGAGTTGGCCTTTCCCCGGCCCTGCAGGTAGTACGGCGTATACCGCGTCCCCGCGGGCGGCCACTCGTTCTCCGCGCGCCACTCGTTCGCGCCCATGGTGAAGAAGCGCACCGGTCCGCCGTCGAGGATGCCGTTCTTCTCGCCCTTCAGCCAGTAGTCAAACCATGCGACTATTACGCGCACCTGCTTCATGAACGAGGCCTTTTTGCCGAAATCGGCGTCCTCGAACTTTGATTTCGATGAGTGGGTCCACGGGCCGACAAGGAGCAGGCTCTGCCGGGCCTCCTTGCTTCCGCTAATGGCCTTCATGCGCTTATAGTCGTCTATTGCCAGGTTGAGGTAGTAGTCGTACCAGCCGTCGATGATGAGCGCCGGCGCCTGTATGGCGGACACCCTTTCGTCGACGCGCACGCGGTCCCAGAACGGGCCCGGCCGCGGGTGATTGATCCAGTCGTTGTAGGCGGGAATATCGGCGCCGAGCGAATCGTCGGCTTTTATGAGCGGGAGCGTCCGCACCGCCGTGTCCCAGTCCACGCCTTCGGCGCTCTGCGCGCGCTTCGGGGCGTTTTCATAGTGCCACACGAGCACGTCGTTAAGCCTGAATATGCCGTTGTAGATCCACCGCGGGTAGACGTCCTGGCTGGTTACGATGGGTACCATGGCCTTCAGGTAGTTGCTCCGCAGCGGGGCGGGGAGCCACTGCGTGGAGCCCCAGTAGGAAAAGCCGTAGGTGCCGACCTTCCCGGTGCTCCAGTCCCGCGTGCCCGCCCATTCAATGGTGTCGTGCCCGTCCTTCGCCTCGTAGATATAAGGGTAGAATTCCCCCTCCGAGTCGAACTTGCCGCGCACGTCCTGCACGATGAATACGTAGCCCTGCGAGGCGAAAAGGCCGCCCGAGAACGAGTATTTATGGCCCGGGTTGCGCTTGCCGTACATGGTGCGCAGCAGTATCACCGGGTACCTGCCTTCTTTCGAGGGGCGATAGATATCGGCCGACAGCCGTACGCCGTCGCGCATGGGCACCATCACGCCCTTCTGCACGGTGACGGAATGTCCGGGGGACGGCAGGCCGAGATACCAGGCGAGGATGCGCCATTGCATGCACCAGGCCAGGGCGGCGAACAGTGCGAGCGCGATAACGGCGATAACGGCTGTTTTGAGGATGCGCAAACGCGGCAACTTCATGATCTCCTCCTTAAATTGTGAGTGTCGTTGCGGCCGTCAGGCACGCTACGGGCGGCCGGTCAAATAATCAAGAAAAATCGGGGGTGATGGATTCCGCCGCGCCCGGTGCCGCCGGCGGCCGAGGTGACGCCGCGCGCGCATGAATTTTTCATACGGCGACGCAAACATACATTGACAAGCGGCGGCATGTCGTGTATCGTTTCCGGAACATTTTGCGTAACGCGAGGTGAATGCGATGCCTAAAACCGGCGACGTCAAGAAGGACGTGAAGAAGAAACCGCAGAAGTCGACCAAGGAGAAGAAGCAGGCCAAGAAGGAAAAGAAGCTCAACAGGGAACGGGAATAACCGCTTTCCGCCGAAAGGCCGGCACCCGTCCCGTGCGCGCGCCGTGCGTGCGGGGCCGGCCGTGCCCCGTTATACCGCCCCGGCCTCTTTTTTCTCGAGCAGGCGCGCCAGCAGTTCGCGGTGCCGCGCGCCGTTCTCCTGGCAGTCGCGTTGTATGTCCCGGTAATACTCCAGTATGCTCTCGGGACTCTCATCGATCATGCGGATGCCGCGCTCGACCGGCACCGCGCCCGCCGCGATGTTGCAGCACTCCTCCTCGCCCGGCTCGACGATAATGGCGCCGCTCTCGTCCACCCAGAACGGATAGATCTTGCAGACCCGCGGCCGGTTCGCGCCGAGCACGCAGCCCTCGCCCTCGCGGAGGAACACGCACTGCGCGCGCTCGTTCTTGCGCGTGGTGACGCGGAAAAGCCGCCCTTCCATTTCGGTCATGCTTGCGCGCCACCAGGGCTCGGTGTCGTCGAGGTATTCCTCGTAGTACTCGCCGGCCTGCGCGGCCTCCTCGAGCGGGTAGCCGAGCTCCAGTATGGCGTCGACGTCGGCGATGGTGAGCGGTACGTAGCTCTCGGCGCAGCAGCTCTCGCTGTTGCCGGCGCACTGGAGGCATCCGGAGGCGATGAAGAGCTCGCGTTCGGGGAGGCAGGCGTTTTTTGCGGCCATGGGGCGGTCCTTTGGTGCATGGAAATTCAAAACAAAGCGGACGCCGCATAATCGTTATACCGGCATACGCGTCAGCACTCATTGATGCACGGAGGGGGGTGAAAAACGCAAGTCATTTTAGGGTCGCGGACGATGGGTCCGCAAAAAAATGATGGTGAGAATGCAGGGGCGCGTGCCGCGGCCGTTTTTCCGTTGACAAACGGCGCGCCCGGCCGATGGTTCAGCGTCATGGTCGAATGCCGTGCCGGCCCTTGCCCGTGCACCGAGGGCATTCACGCCGGGGGAGTGCCGGGTTCTCTCTATGGAAAAAATGAAACAGCGCCTTGCGGGACAATCGGCCCAGTTCGCGCTCTTTTTCGCGGCGGTGGCCGTGTTCGGCTTCTCGCAGAGCGTGGTCGATTCCACGCTCAACAACTTCCTGGCCGAAGGCTTCTCCATCAGCGAGTTCCAGCGCGGGCTCATGGAGCTCCCGCGCGAGATGCCGGGATTCCTGGTCATCTTCCTCTCGGCGCTCCTCTTTTTCATGGGCAGCCGCCGCCTGGCGGCCTTCGCCAACGCGCTCATGGCGCTGGGCATCATCCTGCTCGGCCTTTTCTCCACGAGCTTCCCGGTGATGCTCGTCTGGCTCTTCGCCTTCAGCTCGGGGCAGCACCTGTTTCTGCCGCTCACCTCGAGCATCGGCATGGAGTTCGCCGCCGAAGGAAAGGCGGGAAGCCGCCTGGGCCAGCTCAGCGGCTCGGCCAACCTGGCGGCGATCGTGGGGGGCGTGACGGTGTTCGCCGGGTTCAATTATTTCGGCTTCACCTTCGCTTCGTCCTTCCTGCTCGCTGCGGCGGGATTCTTCGCCGCGTCGGTCCTCATCTTCCTCATGACGCCCGACGAGCCGCGCCCTGCCAAAACGCGCTTCCTGCTGCGCAAAGAGTACGGGCTCTTCTACTGGCTCAACATCCTCTACGGCACGCGCAAGCAGCTCTTCATCACCTTCGCGCCCTGGGTGCTGGTGACGGTCTTCCATCAGAAGACGCAGGTGGTGGCGACGCTCCTGGCCGCGGGCGGGGTGATCGGCATCGTCTTCAAGCCGCTCCTGGGACGGGCCATCGACCGGCTCGGCGAGCGCTTCATCCTTATGGCCGAGGCGGTCGCGCTTATCGGGGTGTGCCTGTTGTACGGCTTTTCGCGCGACGCTTTCGGGGAAACCATCGCGCTCTACGTCACCTGCGCCTGCTACGTCGTGGACCAGCTCCTGATGTCGGTCGGCATGGCGCGCGCTACCTATTTAAAGAAGATCGCGCTAGACCCCGCCGACGTTACGCAGACGCTCACGATGGGCGTCACCATCGACCACTTCTTCTCCATCGCGATCGCGCTCATAAGCGGATGGATCTGGCTTTCGCTCGGCTACCAGTACGTCTTTCTGCTGGGCGCCGTTATCGCGCTCGTCAATTTCTTCTCGGCCTCGCGGGTGCGCACGCGCTGAGCGGGGCTCAGCGCCTTCTTTCAAGAAAAGGCACGATAGCCTTCTCGATGAGTTCGCCCTGCTCGGGGAGCATGGCGTGGCCGGCCCGGGGTATCGATACGACCTTCACGCGGTCGCCGAATTCCTTTTTCATGATCCGTGCGTTCTCCTCCGGCGCTATGCGGTCGTTCTCCCCCTGCAGAAGCAGGATCGGCGCCGTGCCGCCGCTCCACCACTGTTCCCTGGGGGTTCGAAGCGTCGCCCGCGACTGGGGCCACGACGCGCGGAAATACCAGCCGCGCACCCAGTGTTCGGGGATGGCGTTCCCGGGGGCGAAAAAGGCCTCCCGTATACAGCGCTCCCTGACGCGGTCGGGAAGGAAATTGAAAAAGATCAGGTACATCGCCTTCCGTATCTCCCCGGGGATCGGCACGTAACCGCCCGCGGCGATGAGCGTCACGCTTTTAACGAGCTCGGGGCTGTCCGCGGCGAGCGTCCGGGCGATGCGGTTGCCGTAGGCGTGCCCGATAACGTGCACCCTGCCGCCATCCGGGCCGCCCAGGCCGCGTATGACGGCGGCGACATCGGCGGCGTAATCGTGCTGGGTCAGCTTCTTGAAAAGGCCCGAGCCGGTGCTCCCGCCTATCCCGCGCAGCTCCACCGCCACCGTGCGGAAGCCCGCCCCGGCGAGCGTTCCGGCAAGTTCGTTGAAGTCGCTCGCCGAGCGCCCCAGGCTGGCGAGCAGCACGACCGTCTCGCCCCTGCCGTGAAGGTAGTACTGCACCCTGTGGTCCGCGAGGGCAAGCACCCTCTCCTCGCCGATGGCCGGGCGCGCCTGTCGGCCCGAGCTCCAGACATAGAGCGCCAGGACCGCGGTCAGGGCGCACAGTATCGAGGCGATTTTCCATCCTGTTTTCATGTCGCGTGTATCCCGTAACTTTTTCTGGGAGTGTAGCGGCGGCCGCGCGAATGATCAATTACTATTCGGTTAATGGACCCGCTTTTCCACGCGCCCGGCCGTGCGCCGGTACCCCGGGCGTATCACCGCGAAAAAATCCCACGTAGACCCCGGAGGTGTAGCTTGCCGGGGATGATTCGTGTATTGTGTGCCTGTACGGAAACTGAAGTCGACCACGGGAGCGGCCGTTCGGAAAAAATTTCCGATAATCGCCGCGCCGCGCCCGTCTCAACGGTCATACACACCGGGGCGCCCCGGCGCGCACCCGCATCACGGAGGATGAACGCGATGAACGAGACGTGCCACGACATCGTACTTACCGGCGTAACCGACATTCACATTTTAAAGAAGGACTACGGGTACCGATTCCGCGCGGGCATGGGGCAGTCCATTCTGCTGGCGGGCGTCACCAACTTCGAATGGCGCATCGCCCCGGGCCTCGCCGCGCCGGTCACGCGGCTGTACATGGGCTCCGAGAGCGGCGACATGGAGCGGTTCGTACTGCACGTGCAGTTCGGCGCGCCCTGCACCGTGCGGATCTCGAACCCGGACGCGCGCTGTTACCTGTATATCGAGCCGGAAGGCGAATGATCCGGGGGTATCCCGGCGGAGGGGAGGGGGCATGAAAAAAAGCCACTGGATGCTGGCAGGCTTCATGCTGTTCAACACGGCCTGCGTGGTGGAGAGCGCGTTTCCGGGCTGGAGCGCGCTCTACACCTCCGTGCTCGAGTTCACCGGCGGCGCGTTCGAACTTTTCGCGGTCGTCTCGGACCACTGGATCAACCGGCACGGCGTGTACTTCCCCACCTATCCCGATTTCCAGTTTGTCGGCTGGAGCGATGCGGCCGTTTACCTCACCCTTGGCCTGCTCGTGCGCCTGCTGGTTAAAAGCGAGCTTGAGCTTCGCTCCCTGCGCCGCGAGCGGCGCGAACGCGAGGCGGCCGCCTTCCAGTCGTCCCGTGCGAAGACAGCGGTCCCCGCGGAGAAAACCTTCCTTCCCGGGCGGGTGCGTCTCGATGCCGGTGAAGCCGTGCGCGAAACGGACGGCGGCGCCTTCGAAGATGAGCGCGAGGGCCGTGCGACGGTCACGTCGCCGGCGGGGATGCCGGCGCTCATCCAACTGGCGATCGCGAATGAAGGATTGCTGGCGTTCGATTACGACGACCGTCGTCTCCGCCATACGCGGCGCCGGGTCAGGCCGTACGGCGTGATATCGTACCGCGGCAAGCTGTACATGAAGGGCTTCTGCCTCCTCAGGGGCGAGGAGCGCACCTTTATGCTCTCGCGCATGCGCGCACCGCGGATACTCCCCGGGAAATACGCGGGCCGCAAAGGCGCTTGAGCGCGACGATCAGCGCTACAACCGCTTGACGATTCGCTCCGATTCCTGCCACAGCCGGCGCGCCAGCTCCGAATCCCGCGCCAGTGCGGACGGACGGGCGATAGCGCAGTCGGCGAAGTATTCGCCGCTTTCGGCGGCCGTGTCGGGATGCGCCGCAACGTAGACATGCGTCGCCGAGCCCTGCGCGATCGATTTGAGGAAGAGCGGCCCCACCGCCGCGAAGATGACCTGTAACCCGCTCCACATATGCCGTCCGAGATTGGTCTTTATGACGCCCGGGTGCAGCGAGTTCGCCACGCGCGCGCCCGGCTTAAACCGGCGGGCGAGCTCGAGCGCGAAAAGCGCGTTGGCGAGTTTTGACTGGCCGTAGGCCTTCCATGCGCCGTATCCCCTGCGCCCGTCGAGGTTGTCGAACTCGATTCCCGCGCGCGGTGCCGCCATGTGGGCCGAGCTGCTCACCATCACCACCCGGCCGGTCTTAGCCAGGCTGTCGATGAGTCCCGTTACCAGTATGAAGTGGCCGATATGGTTGGTGAAAAACTGCGCCTCGTATCCGTGTATCAGGCTAAGGCGGGGAAGCGCCATGATCCCCGCGTTGCATATGATCGCGTCGAGCGGCCCCTTTTTTTTCACCGCGGCCACGCAGGCGCGCACCGACGAGGGCTCGGCCAGTTCGCAGGCGGCGGGCGAGGTCTCTCCCTTCACCGAGGCGCATGCCGCAGCGGCCGCCTCCATGGAGCGTGCCGTTCCGATTACCGTGGCGCCCCTGGAGGCGAGCACGCGCATGGTCTCGTAGCCCAGCCCCGAATTGCATCCGGTAACGAGATAGCGTTTCCCCTTCAAATTCAGGCCCGCCGCCACCTGCTCCGCGGTTGATCCGTAGCCGAAGCCCGATGGGCCCTTGCCCTTAAGCAACGCGATGAGCGACATAGGGGTACCTCCGTAATCGTGCCCTGTTCGTGCGCCGTACGCCTTTTGTAGTATACTGTTTTCCGCTCGGAGAGTAAAGGCTTTTATCGGGGATGATGGGGCGGCCCGTCATGGTATCCGCCGAGGCCGCGTCATGGCCCTCGGCGTGCTGTAGCGCGGCTGCGGGCTGGACAAGTTTGAGTGAGGGGGCGCGCCGGCCGCCCGGCCGGTCGCGTACGCCGTATCATGGAGGGTGCGCATGGAAAACTGCGGCTGGTTGCTAAGCGCCGTCTGGTTTGTGCTCGAATGGCCGAGGCCGTATTCGGAGGGAATGTGGCAGCGGCAGTGGTTTGCGTACGGGGTCATTTTCCTGGTTTTCTGGCTGTGGGCGTGAGGGGCTTCGCGTTTTCGCTTGTACCGCGCACCCCTGCCGGGAGTGTCGGCAGCGCCAGGCGATTGACCATAGGGAACATCATAGGAACATCATAGGAACATCATGAGAGCGTCAAAGGAGCGTCAGGATGATGATTTTCCCGGTGAGCGGGGGCCCGCGGGCGGGTTTCCCCGGAAGGCGCGCAAACGTTTGCACGCCTTCCGGGGGCGATCCACCCGATGGAGTCGCGGGCGGTTGGCCTAATGGTTTTCCATTAGCCGGTTGTAAGGGTTTCCCTTACAAAAATTCCCCGGGGCGTGCCCGTGCGACCGGTGAAATGGGATTGACGGGCGGTTGCGGGTATGGGTGTATCTTAGGGATTAAAGATCAAAGATTGAGGCGCTTTCCGTGTTGTGCCCGCTTCGGGGTGTTGCCGGCCGCGCCGTACACATAGACCTTGAAGGTATTTCTTTTTTAACGGTTCTGCCCTAAAACTATGCGCGAACGTAAACCGAACAGGATGCCGCGTTTCGATTATTCGTCGCGCGGGGCGTATTTCCTCACCATGAACGTCAAACACCGCGCCGAATGGTTCGGCCGGGTGCGCGAGGGGTTCATGGTGCTTAACGCCGACGGCCTCATCGCGCACCGGTGCTGGGCGGAGATCCCGGAACATTTTCCCGGCGTGAAGGTCGACGCGTTTGTGGTGATGCCGGATCATGTGCACGGGATCATCATTATTGATGACGCGTCTTTTCCGGGGGATGGGCAGCCCAATCACGCGATTATCCCGGTTGTGGTCGGTTCGTATAAATCGGCGGTATCGAAATTGATTCATCGTTTCGGTTCGCCGTCGTTTCAATGGCAACGATCGTATCACCATACTCAAACGCCAGCATCCA
>JALOTJ010000109.1 GCA_025457965.1 Spirochaetota bacterium
CCGTAGTAAAACACACCGCACCATCAGCGCAGCGATCCCGAACAGACTTACGTTAGACGTAACAGAAAGATCAGCCGCGCGGCGTGTGAGCGCAGCCTCCCGACGATTGAGGGCGCGTTTTCTTTGGTCCTTTCTTTTCCGCGCTGAAAAGAAAGGACAGAGCCCCCACGCGCGGCAAGGCGCGCCGCCCCCCGCATGGGGCGCCATGCGAACAGGATGGCGCATCCTTCGCCGCCCGTCGTGCCAACGGCCCCGCACCCCAATTGACGAACCCCCCGCGCAACGCGAAGTTAAAACCCACTTGACACCCCGCCCCCGGAAAAAAATAACAAATAAAACACTTGCCAAACCCCGATTCTTCCCGACCATACCGGAAGCCGGTCGGAAAGAAAAACAGATCAGGAACGTGGTGACAATTGAAAACGATAACCAATAAACCACTGTCGAAATGGTGGAACGACGTACGCGAACGCCACCAGCCGGAGGAGATACTGATATTTTTGCAGAGCAACCGGCACATCCTTGAAAAACGCGTCGCCCGTCTGGATAATAACAGCTACCTGTACCGGTGGGTGCACAGGCTGTTCTCGCTGTTTTCGGAGGTCGCCGGAATCCTCGACCGGATTTTCGCGATTGTCATGCGCTTTCTGCTGCTGATTCCCGCCGTAAGGGTCGTCATTCAAAAATACCGCGACTGGAAAAACCATTTAAATCTCAAGGAAATTGTCGAGTTTATACGGGCGAAAATTTACTCCCTCAGGCATCCGCCGCACAACGAGGGCGAGATGAAGCTCATCGAAGAGATCATCGAATACGCCGCTAAACACGGTTTCGATTATAAAACGCTGATTCCCCGGGCCCAGAAAAAATTTCTCAAAAAGAAAAACCAGCTCATGCAGCACAAGTACTTCCAGGAGTTCTCCAAGACGGTGCTCGAGAGGCTGCTCGCCATACAGTTTTCGTTCCACCGGAACATCTTCCCGGTGCTCCCCGATTCGGCCTTCTGGCATAAATTCTTCGAGTTCCTCGAGCGCAGAAAGGTCATCGACATCATACTGGTGAATAAAAATAAAAAACGAACCTCGTTGAAGTCGGGCACGCCGCATGAAATCGAGTCCACGGACGTGATGGGCATTCTCAGGCGCCTCGCCGCGATTAAAAACAGCGGCCGCCGTATCTTTTTCATCGGTCATCACGAGGGATACCTCGGGCCCTATTTCATGCGGAGCGTCATCCGCAAGCTCGGCTTCGATACGCTGACGAAAAACTGCAACACGGTCGTGGGCCCCAGGATGTTTTCCAACCTCGTGCTGCGCAACGGCGCGGCGAATGTCGGGAATCTATTTCTCACCGTGCCATCGCAAAAAACGACGTCGATCCAGACCCGCGGACTCGCCGGGGAGCTGCGGAAAACCGCGAAACGGACCCAGTGCCTCATAAAGATGCCGGACCCCGGTCTTAAAATGATACTTGAAAACGACTACGCCGACTTCATGAACGCGTTCGTGCGGGGCGATGCGAAGAGCTTCGAGATCTGCACCTCCTCGCTCAACCAGGATGAGCTCCGGGAGCTCAGGGCGTTTTTCATAAAATACGGCTTCGCCGAAACCATGAAAGAGTTCAGCGTGGAGGATTACACCCTGTTCAAAAACGTCCTGGGCGAGAGCTTCCTGATCTTCCCGGAGGGCTCGCGCTCCTACGTGGACCCCGACGGCGCGGTGGTGATGAAATACATCAACCCGAAATACTTCGAGGCCTACATGCGCCCGGGCGACTACATCGCCCCCGTCAACCTCGTCGGCGGCTCCGACCTCACGCGCGGCTGGCGCCTCAGGCGCGCGCGGCTCGGCATATCGATGGACGACCCGTTCGAGGTGACGGCCAGAATGCTGAAAAACTTCGAAGAGGCGGGCCTTGCCGTAATGCAAAAAATAGCGGCCCTCCCCAACATAAAGATCGTGCGGTTCAAGGAGGAGATACAGAACCGCGCGTAACTCGAACAAAGCCCCCCGCAACCCCTCCGCGGCCGCGGTATGCCGAATATAAATATTCCTTGAAAATGCGGCCGCCCCGGTGTATCTTCCACTCCATGGCGTTCAGCAGCACGCCCGGGGGCCCCGGTCAATGCATCGGATCATCAGAGAATCTTTCTTTCAGCGATATGAAACCTTCTGCGCGGAACTGGCGAAGTGCCGTGTCCATCCCTCGCTTGACGCCGTTCACGACCTGCGCGTCTCGATACGGCGCATGAACGCGGTGCTGGCGAAGATCGAGCAGTTTGATCCCACGATCATGGTCCACCGGTGCGCGGCGGAGCTCAAAACGCTCATGAAGCCCCTGGGGAAACTGCGCGACCTGCACGTCCAGGTGGAGTGGGTGGAAAAGACGTTCAGGATAATCGGCCCCGGCCTCAACGAATATTTGAAAAAGCTGTGGGCCAGGGAGCGGCGCCTCCGGAAAAAAATTCTCTCGCTCAGCTCCGGCTTCACCCCGGAGGCCTGCGCGGCCCTCTCCGGCGAAATCCGGTCGCTTGCGGGCCCGGTGGACGAGGCGCGCTTTCTCGAGACCTCCCGCCATATCGTGGACGAGCTGTATGCCTCCCTGGCGGGAATGCGGGAGGCCGCCGCCGCCGCGAACAACGCCGAGGCCCTCCACGCCATGCGGATATCGCTGAAAAAATACCGCTATACCGCGGAAATACTTAAGCCGGCCCTGGGCCGGGGCTCCTCCGCGGTGCTTAAAAAAATGCACGCGCTTCAGACCGTCCTGGGCGACATCCACGACTTCGACGTCCTCATCGCCAGGCTCGGGCGCTTCGCGCGCGTGAAGGACAGGACGAAGTACGAGATATCCAATATAAGGAACTCCCTGCGAAAGCTGCGGAGGATGCGAAGGGAGATGAACGCGGGGCTATTACGTTCGATCGACGCGGAGCTCGCGGCGATCGGCCCGGCGCTGCTGAATCCGGGCGGAAACGATGAACGGGAAGAACAGGCACAGGATTGAGAACGCCAGGCGTCTCATGAAGCGCCTGGACCGGGACCCCCTGCACGCCGAGCAGGTGCGCTATATCGCGCTGCGGCTCTTCGACTCGCTGGGGAAACTGCATGGCATGGGAGACCGGCACCGGGAGTGTCTCGAGGCGGCGGCGCTCCTTCACGACATCGGGTACTCGCGGGGATCGTCGGGGCACCACAAGCACGCGGCGACGCTCATCATGAAGCACGGCATAGCCGGGTTCGGCCGGCGGGAGCTTCCGATCATCGCGCTCACCGCGCGGTATCACCGCAAGGGGGGGCCCAGGGAGTCGCACGGGGACTTCAACGCGCTCCCCCGCGCCGAACGCGACGCGGTGGCGAAACTGAGCGCGCTGCTGCAGATCGCCGACGGCCTGGACCGGAGCCACGGGGCCGTGGTGAGGGACCTGTCCGCCACCGCGCGCGGGAACGAGGTTCACCTCACACTCTACGCGCTTCCGCCCTGCGAATTGGAGTTGTGGGGGATGGAGAAGAAGGCGGGGCTCTTCCGGGAGGTTTTCGGGAAAGCCATCGTGGCCGAGGTCAGCGTGGTGGCATGATTCTGGCATGCATAGCGGACATACACGCTAACGCCGTTGCGCTGGAGGCGGTGCTTCGCGACATGGATTCGCGCGGCATCGAACGGATCGTGTGCGCCGGAGACGTGGTGGGATTCGGGCCCTTTCCCAACGAGGTGATCGCCCTCCTGAGGGAGCGGCGCATCCCGACGGTCATGGGCAACTACGACGCGAAGGTGCTGCGCTTCCCGGATAAAAAAAAGGCCTACAAAAAGAAAAAGCGGCCCGAGAGCTACCGGTCGTTCAAATGGACCTGGGAGTCCCTTTCCAGGGGAAGCCGCGACTATCTCGCCGCTCTTCCATTCTCGCACGAGGAACGGATGGACGGTGTGGCGATACTGATGACGCACGGGAGCATGAGGAGCTACAGGGACTATATCCCGGAATCGACGACCCGGGAGGAGCTCGAATCCCTGCTCGCGGGACATGCCCCGGACCTCTTTATCGTCGGCCATACGCACGTCCCCTTTTTCATGCAACGGGGCACCGTATGCGTGGCCGGCTGCGGCAGCGCCGGGAAGCCGGTCGAGGGGACTGCCGACGTTTCATATGTGATCGTGCGTAATAACGATGGACTCTCCGGCGAGATCGTCCGGGTAGCCTACGATGTTGAGCGTCTCACGCGCGCGTTGATTGAAAACGGCCTTCCCGAGGTTTTCGCCGCGCAGTTCCGCGGGGGCACGGGGCATTGACGGAGTTCGCGGTTTCGTCCGCATCGTTATCCAACTCGGACTAAAGCCCGGCGGCAACCGGGGACCGGATATCGGGATTAAAATAAATTGGAAGAACGCAATGGTAACCAGGCACATTCCCAAGGAAGTCAGCTGGCTCTATTTCAACGGCAGGGTGCTCCAGGAGGCGGGAGACCCGAGCGTGCCCCTGATCAGCCGCATCAAGTTCATGGGCATCTACTCGTCCAACCTGGACGAATTCTACGAGGTGCGCGTGGCGACGCTCAAACGCCTCGTACGGATGAAGAAAAAGGACATCAAGAAGCTGGACCATGATCCCCGGAAGGTGCTCGAGCAGATCGAGGAGATCGTCTTCAAACAGCGCATCGAGCTGATGGAAATCTACAAAGAACTTCTGGGGGAGCTGGAAAAGCGCAATGTCTTTCTCATCAACGAGCGCGAGGTCCTGCCGGAGCATGTCCCCTTCGTGCGGAGCTATTTCAGGGAAAAAATACGCCCCCATATATTTCCCATAAGGATAGACAAGCGCATCGATACGCTGGACCTGCGCGACCGCGACCTCTATCTCGCGGTGAGGATGCATCAGTCCGAGGGGAGCATATCGCATTGCTGCATCATCCGGGTGCCCACGGACGTGCTGTCCCGGTTCGTGGAGATTCCGTCGGTCGGCGGGAAGCACTATATCATCATGCTCGAAGACATCATCCGCCATGAGCTCCAGGAGGTGTTCGTATTCTTCAATTATGACCTCTTCGAGGCATACGAGTTCAAGATCAACCGCGACGCCGAGCTCGATATCGAAGACGACATCATGGAGAGCTACATCGAAAAGGTGAACAAGGGACTAAAAAAAAGAAAGCTCGGAGAAACGGTGCGCTTCAGTTACGACGGCGGCTTCCCCGAGGACATCCTGCACGCCATCATGCGCAAGCTCGCCATACACGAGGACGATTCCATCATCCCCGCGGGGCGCTACCAGAACACCAGGGATTTCATGAAGTTCCCCGACATCCCGGGCGAGCGCGATCCGGCGGAGGTCGACAAGGTCACGCATCCCGCGCTCGCGGGGGAGAAGAGCATCATCATGGCCATGCAGAGGAAGGATTTTCTCCTCCATTTGCCCTACCATTCCTTCCATCCGGTCATCGACCTCCTGCGCGAGGCCGCGCTGGATCCCGGGGTGACCGATATCAAGATGACGCTGTACCGGCTGGCGAAGTTCTCGAGCATCATCAACGCGCTCATCAACGCCCGCAGGAACGGGAAGCGGGTGGTGGTGGTGCTCGAACTCCAGGCGCGCTTCGACGAGGAGGCGAACATCAACTGGGCCAACCGTCTCGAGGAGGAGGGTATCAGGGTCATTTTCGGCGTCCAGGGGCTCAAAGTCCATTCGAAGCTCTGCCTCATCGTCCGCAAGGAGAGCGTAAAGAAGAAAAAGCACAGCGTCAATTACTGCGTGGTGGGCACGGGCAACTTCAACGAGATTACCGCGAACCAGTACACCGACGATTTTCTCTTCACCGCGGACCGGCGTATAACCGACGAGGTGTTCAACCTCTTCGAATTCTTCGAGGCGCCCTACAAACTGGGCAAGTTCAAGTTCCTGGCGGTGTCCCCGTTCTCGCTGCGTGAGCGGCTTGAGAAGATGATAGCAACCGAGATCAAAAACGCCGCGGCCGGACGGGAGGCCTGCATACACGTTAAAATCAACAACCTCGCCGATCCGGATATCGCCGGAAGGCTGTACCGGGCGGGCGAGGCCGGCGTGAAGGTGCGCATCATCTGCCGGGGCATGTTCTCAATGGTCCCGGGCGTGAAGGGGCTCAGCGAGAACATCGAGGCGGTGAGCATCGTCGACCGCTATCTCGAGCACAGCAGGTTCTTCATCTTCTGCAACGGCGGGGATCCGAAATATTTCATTTCCTCGGCCGACTGGCTGCCAAGGAACTTCGATCGCCGTATCGAGGTTACCTGCCCCGTCCTCGACGCGGACCTCAAGCGGGAGCTTGGGGATATCTTCGATCTGGCGTGGAGTGACGACGTCAAGGCCCGCCAGATAAGCGAGCTTTTCGACAATCGCTATCATCATCCCGCGGGAAAGGGGCGAAGAAGGCTGCAGGTGGACATGTACGAGTATCTGAAGAAAAATGCCGGAACCGGAGGGGGCCATGCTTGAGACCGTAGATCTCGATAAGCGGATTCCAAGGGATGAATACAGGAAAATCTTTGAAGAGCTCTCCATAAAGGTCAGCGTGCTTCAGCGTAACGCGAAGGAGGCGGGAGTACCGGTCATCATCTCGTTCGAAGGACTCGACGGCGCCGGCAAGGGCTCGCGCATCAACGATCTCATCCAGGCCATCGATCCCCGTAATTACCTGGTCCATTCGATCCGGACTCCGACCGAGGACGAGAGGATGCGGCCCTTCCTCTGGCGCTACTGGACCAAAACTCCATCGCGCGGACGGATCGCCATCTTCGACCGCAGCTGGTACGCGCGGGTGTACACGAAACGGGCGAGCGGGAAAATATCCGGGGAGGAGATGGCCGCGGCGCTCAGGGACATCGGCGCCTTCGAGCGTCAGCTCGCCGACTCCGGGGCGGTGATCGTCAAGTTCTTCCTTCACATCGACAGGAGTGAGCAGAAGAAACGCTTTAAAAAGCTCGAGAAAAATCCCTCAACTGCATGGCGCATAACCGACAAGGACTGGCGGAGCCATAAAAGTTTCGATGACTACCTGCGTGTCATTGACGACGTCATCGCCAAGACCGATTTCGATTTCGCGCCGTGGACCGTGGTCGAGGCGGTCGACGGCAGGTTCGCCAATATCAAGATCATGCAGACGTTCATCAACGCGGTCGAGCGCGGCATCGAACGGGCGGTCACGCCGGCGGCGGCGCAGCCCGCGCGTACGGCGCCGCCCATGCCGAACCTCAACTCCTCCATCCTGGCGCGCGTGGACCTCTCCCGCTTCCTGTCGCGCGAGGAATACGCCGAGAATCTCGAGCGGCGCCAGAAGCGGTTGCGGGAGCTCGAACACCAGATTTACACGCGGCGCATCCCGCTCATCATCGTCTACGAGGGCTGGGACGCCGCGGGAAAGGGAGGAAATATCAGGCGCGTGATCCAGGAGATGGACCCGAGGGGCTACGAGGTGATTCCCGTGGCGGCGCCCAACGACATCGAGCGGGCGCACCACTACCTGTGGCGGTTCTGGTGCGCCGTCCCCAAGGCGGGGCACATCACCATATTCGACCGCTCGTGGTACGGCAGGGTGCTTGTCGAACGCGTGGAGGGCTTCTGCGCGGAAGAGGACTGGAGGCGCGCCTACAGGGAGATCAACGAGATGGAGGAGCACCTGGCGAACTTCGGCGCGGTGCTGGTCAAGTTCTGGCTGGAAATCGACAGGGACGAGCAGCTCAGGCGCTTCGAAGAGCGTAAGTCGATTCCGCACAAGAACTGGAAAATCACCGACGAGGACTGGCGCAACCGCGAAAAGTGGGACCTTTACCGGGAGGCGGTTGACGAGATGCTTTTTCGCACCAGCACACCGGCCGCGCCCTGGACCATCGTGGAATCGAATTCCAAGCATTATGCGCGGACAAAGACCATGGATACGATCATTGCGCGGCTCGAGGCCGAAATCGGCGGATAAGCACGGAAACAGGCGGAACGGACTATCCAGGGTATCTTGATTTTTTCTTAATAGTTTTTTATTTTTATGCAACAATAGTACCGCTTCTACGTATACCGCCAGGCGCCCCGGGGAGGGTGCGTCTGCGAATGGCGCGAGATTGACTCAAATATCACCATGGATGGGTACCATCATGAAAAAGAAATCCGAGAAAGTGAAGAAATCCGAGAAAGTGAAGAAGCCCGAGAAAGTGAAGAAGCCCGAGAAAGTGAAAAACCGCCGAAAAGAAAAGGTCAAGGGCACTATTGCCATGCATGATCTTCCGAAGCACCTGAGGTCCCTCGCCGATATGATTGAAAACGGAAAGGTGCCCCTCTCGGGCGAGGTTCCCATCACGTCAATCTCATCGCTTAAGCTCGTCTTTAAATACAAGGATTACCGGAACATCGTACGGACGAGTATCTACTGCGAGTATCCCGCAGAGAACGGGAATCCCAATGTACGGTCGAAGACCGTCTTTATCGACAAGAAGGGAACGAAGAAAAAACCCGCGCTTAATAAGTTGAAAAAGAGGATGGAGCGGGCCTTCGCGGAAATATCCGCGGCGTGTGATGCGGGCTCCCTTCCGGACGGCGGGCTTGTCGCCGCGTTCTATGAGGATTGTGAGGCCCTCACTCTTCAGGAATCCGGTATCAACCCCTACCTGGAGGAGTCCCTGCAGGCCGTGCGGCTTCTCGCGGAAGCCGTAGCCGGCGGTGACACGCAGAGGGCGCGCGATGCGGTCGAGAGGTTCCGTTACATTCAGTCCGAATCCGAGTCGATGAACCCGGAAGAAAAAAAGTAACGCCCCGAGGTCAGCCGGGGAATACGCCGCCCTGCCGCGTTTCGCCGAAATATGGATTTCAATTTCCATGCTACCGGTTGTCGGCCCTGTCATTTTTTGTTTGTTCATGATTACCCCAGTCCGAAATAGCGCGTGACATCCAGCTCCCCCCGCCGTAGGCTCGCGCGCATGGTGCTCATCTCCCTCCAGTCCGGAAGCAACGGGAACTGCCTGTACGTGGAGTCCGGCGGCGTGCGCCTGCTCTTCG
>JALOTJ010000033.1 GCA_025457965.1 Spirochaetota bacterium
GACATCTCCAGCCCCGCATTCATCCTGAACAGGGGCATCGGCACCGCACTGTGCATCCCCTCCGTATTCATCTCGTATTCCGGGGAAGCCCTCGACAAGAAAACGCCGCTCCTTCGCTCCATCGAGGCGATCAACACCAGCGCGCTCAACCTTCTCAAACTGCTCGGCAACAGAAAGGCCCGCAGGGTATATGCCACGCTCGGCCCCGAACAGGAATACTTTCTCATCGATCAGGACTATTTTTACAAGCGCCAGGATCTGCTGCTCTCCGGAAGAGCGCTTCTGGGCGCCGCGCCCCCCAAGGGGCAGGAGCTCGAAGATCATTATTTCGGGAGCATCAAGGAGCGCATATTCTCGTTCATGCACGATGTCGAGGAAGAGCTCTACAAGCTCGGCATCCCGGCAAAGACACGCCACAACGAGGTTGCCCCCAGCCAGTACGAGCTCGCGCCCCTCTTCGAGGAGGCCAACCTGGCGGTCGACCACAACCAGATATTGATGGAGACCATCCGTACCGTCGCGTCCAAGCACAAGCTGGCCGCACTCCTCCACGAGAAACCGTTCGCCGGAATAAACGGTTCCGGGAAACACCTCAACTGGTCGCTGGCCGATGACCAGGGAAACAACCTGCTCAATCCGGGTAAAACTCCGCAGGATAACATCCAGTTCCTGGTCTTCCTCGTGGCGACCATCCGCGCGGTCTACTACCACTCCGATATCCTCAGGGCCTCCGTCGCCTCCTCCGGAAACGACCACCGGCTCGGCGCGAACGAGGCGCCGCCGGCGATCATATCGGTTTTCCTCGGCGAACAGCTCAGCGGCATACTCGAGGATATCGAAAAGGGCGTGGTGACCAACGGCACCAACGGAGTGATCATCGACATGGGTATATCGAAGCTGCCGCTGCTGTCCAAGGACAACACCGACCGCAACAGGACTTCCCCCTTCGCGTTCACCGGCAACAAGTTCGAGTTCCGCGCGGTGGGCTCCTCGCAGTCCATCTCGTTCCCGGCCACGGTTCTAAATACAATCGTGGCGGAAAGCCTCGACATACTCGCCGGTAAAATCGCCGCAAAGGGCGATAACACCAGGCAGGCGACGCTCGATGTACTGAAAGAAGAGATCAAGGCGGTCAAAAACGTGCTCTTTATGGGAGACAACTACTCGAAGGAGTGGGAGGTCGAGGCCGGACGCAGGGGTCTGCCCAATAAAAAAACCTCATACGAGTCAATTCCCGACCTCGCCTCGAACAAGGCGGTCGCCCTCTTCGAGAAGTTCAAGGTGCTCTCCTCGGTCGAGCTCAAGTCGCGCTATCATGTCCGTCTCGAACGCTACGTCAAGGAGATCGATATCGAGGCAGGTACGCTTTGCAACATGGTGGAAAGCCAGGTACTGCCGGCGGCGATCCGCTATCAGAAAGAACTCGCATCATCCATCACCCTTACCGCCCAGGCGCTTGGAAGCGGCGCGGCGCTGGAACCGCAGAAGGCGGCCCTCTCCACGCTCGTCGGGCTCATCGGCTCCACCCAGTCACTGGTGGCCGAACTCAAGAAAACCGTGGAACATTCCGAGTCGCTCGGTTCGGAAGAGGAGAAGGCGGTGAGTTTCGGCTCGAAGGTCCGAGCAACTATGAACGCGATACGGTCCAAGGTCGACGAGCTCGAACTCATGATCGACGACGAGCTCTGGCCTCTGCCGCGCTTCTGGGAGATGCTGTTCATCAAGTAACGTCAGACCGCATACTACGCACGATAAACAAAAAACGCCCCATTGACGGGGCGTTTTTTTTTCCGGTCGATCAGCTGCATTAAAACCTGAGATATTCCCGGTCCTTCCTGTTAATGAACTGGATATGCGAATGCTTGCCCTTTTCACGCGCCTCCTCGAGGATGCGGTAGCCCTCGCTTTTACACCTTTCGCAGGCCCCTATCGGAACCTCCACACCAAGGCACAACGGGTTGACCGACGATATCGTCTCGATCTTCAAAACCCCGCCGCAGTCGTCGCAGACCATGATCGACTCGACCTGGTTTTCCTGAATTCCGTCGGTGTCGTAGTAGATCGACTTTTTTCGCACGAAATAATTGCCCGGCATTCCGCGCATCACCAGGTCGCGCGCGCGCCGGTGGCGGTCGAGTATTTCGCGGGAGAGCTTCTTTATATAGTGCGTTACGTCGGCCTCCTGGCGTATCGCCTCTTTGTCGAAATCGGGCTCGCGCACGTACGAATAATCCATCCCCGCCATGGCGAGTACTATTCCGAGGTTTACGTAGGGAAGCGCGCCCTGTATCGAGTAGCCGCCCTCGAGCACCGCGATATCGGGCTTTAACAGTTCGTTCAACCGTGCATAACCCTGCGCGGAGAATCTCATATTGGTTATCGGGTCGGAATAGTGGTTGTCCTGGCCGGCCGAGTTGATGACCAGATCGGGCTTGAACTCGTCGAGGATCGGCAGGATGACCTTTTCCAGAACGTACAGAAAGCCCTCGTCCGAGGTTTCAGGCGGCAGGGGGATGTTTACGGTCCTGCCGATGGCGTTCGGGCCTCCCTGCTCGTCGGTAAAGCCGCTGCCCGGATACAGCGTCCTTCCGTCCTGGTGCACCGAGATAAACAACGTGTCCGGGTCGTGCCAGTAGACGTCCTGGGTGCCGTCGCCGTGATGGCAGTCGGTGTCGACGATGGCAATCCGTTTTCTTCCATAGTTTTCGCGGATGTGCTCGATCATTACGGCCTCGATGTTGATGTTGCAGAAGCCGCGGGAACCGTGCACCACCTTCATGGCATGATGTCCAGGCGGGCGCACGAGCGCGAAGGCCCGGTCCTCCCGTTTCTCCATCACCAGCCTGGCCGCCTTGATGGCGCCGCCCGCCGAAACCAGGTGCGACTCGGTCAGGATGCTTTTAACATCGGGAAAACAGAAATGTGTCCGCTCCACATCCGCAATCGTCGCGATATCGGGTTTGTATTCCTTTATGCCGGGTATGTCGAATACGCCCTCCTCCACCAGCTGGTCCTGCGTATACAGCAGTCGCTCCTGTCGCTCGGGATGCGTCGGGCTTATCGCCCAGTCGAAGGCCGGAAAGAATATCAGCCCCAGTTTGTTCTTCGCCTTCAGCATGACTGCCGCACCCCCTTTCCGTATTCCTCCAGTATGCCCGGCTTCACCTGACAGCGCACCCTGATATTTTTCCCGGTCGTGAAATACCCCTTCACCATGTTAAAGGAGGCCGCGTCGACCACCTCCGCCTGCACTCTCTCGCCGGGCGCTGTTTTACCGAGATGCCCGACGAGATACCGCCGCGCGTCCTCTCCCGCTTCCTCCAGCGAATACGAGCCCGGAATGTCGCGCGATACGCTTATCTCGGGGATGATGAGCACCCCCTTTTCGGTGTCGGCCATAAGCTCGATGCTCATGGTGGTGCGCGCGAGCGCGGCGCCGATTGCGTTTGCAACCGAATAATCGCGCGGCACCGTCACCTCCAACGAAAAGGCCGCGGCCAGTCCCTGCCTGAAAGCCTCGGCCGGACCTCCCACCGCATACACCCGGGCGGGAGTAATCCTTCTCCCCTCGAGCATTTCGTGTATGGTGTAGACGGGCCTTTCATTAATTTCATCGACAAGCGCGTCGACCGCCGACTTGATAGCGGAGATAGCGCGCGCGACGGCCGCTCCGGCAAGGGCGTCCGCCTGCATGCCCGATTTCTTCGCGAGCTCGGCTATCGCTTTTTTCGAGGCCTCCACGTTTCCGTGGGTGACACTCTTACCGCAGTTGAAAGCGTCTATCAGGGTCGCAAGGACCCCGCCGTCGGCCACCGCCGGGCCCAAACGTTCGGGACCCACATCGACCGCGCCGCCGTTCACCCTGAGAAGGGAATCGCCGCCTATCCCTATGGAGCGAGTTCTCAGCGCCCGCACCAGCGTCGGCCTCCCGTTAAGCGAAATCCCGTCGGGCTCGATAAGCGGGGCACCCGAGGCAAAAACTGCGATATCGGTCGTTGTACCGCCGATATCGAGGACAACCGAATCGGTGGCGATATCGCAGAGCGCGAGTATCCCCATCACGCTTGCCGCCGGCCCCGATAGTATGGTCTCGACCGGCAGCGTGCGCGACACGGCCAGCGGCATGGTGCCGCCGTCCGCCTTTAAGATATTAACCGACGCCCGTATTCCGTATTCGACAAGCGACTTTTCCACCGCGTCGGCGAACCGGTTATAGAGGCGCCACACCGCCGAATTGTAATATGCGGTCGCCACGCGTCGTGGAAAATTGAGATGACCCGACAGTGTATGGCCCAGGGTGACAAAATCCGAAGCGGCGGCGAGCGCGTCCCTTACGGCGTTTTCGTGGGCGGGGTTGCGCGGCGAGAACTTCGAGACCGCGGCGTACGACGTTATTCCGGCCTTTTTGCACGCTCCGATCGCCTTTTCGAGTTGCCTCGCGTCGAGCGGCAGAATTTCCGTTCCCCGGTGGTCAAGCGCGCCCTCGACGCGATGATAGTGATCGCCGATTTTATAATGGCCGGGCTCGATGCCCGGCCCCGCGCTTACGATCATGCCGACTTTTTCGGTCGTACCCTCCACGATCGCGTTCGTTGAGAGCGTCGTGCTGAGATTTATTCGACCAATCTCGGTCGGCCTGACCTCGCGAAGCATCACCGCGATTCCTTCGTTCACCGATTCAAAAAGGTTCTCATGATTGGTGACCACCTTGGCGGCGGCCCGTACGCCTTTGCCGTCTACAACGACAACATCGGTATGGGTGCCTCCCACGTCAATGCCAAGTAGCATGCAACACCTCGCGGGTAGAGAGTGCCCGAAGCATACTTCAGGCATACCCCTCTGTCAAGAAGGATATAACGCCCGGATGGGTTCATTTACATCGTTCATGAATTTTGCAATCTGCCACAATATGAATTACGATGAAGTCCGCCATCAACCGCAGCCCATCGACAAAAGCAGTACCGATGTAATCATACCGGCAGCTATCGTTTCCGCCGGTGTTGCACACGGTTTTGCGAACGAGCCGGCGCTCACCCGCGCGATAGATAGTAGATTTGGACAAAGAGGTACAGGGGGCCCGAAGGCCCCCCTGAAAACCGGATCAATCCCCGGCATACTGCCCCGCCGCGCGGAGCTTCGCCTTTTCTTCCTCTTCCAGCGCATTGAACGCGACCTTTCCCACCAGTGTCTTGGGCAAATCGTCGCGGAACTCGACCTCGCGCGGACAGCTCCACTTAAGCAGGTGCTCCGCGCAATGGTTGATGAGTTCGTTCGCGAGCTCGGTAGAGGCTTTGGACTTGTCCTTCAGCACGACAAAGGCTTTAACGCGCGAAATCTGCGCCTTGTCCGGAACACCGATAACGCATGCCATATCCACGGCCGGGTGCTGCCGCAGAACGTCCTCCACCTGCCCCGGATAGACGTTGACCCCCGAGGACTTTATCATGCGCTTGATGCGCTGTTTGAAATACATGAAGCCGTCCCGGTCCATGTTCGCCATGTCGCCGGTGTGCAGCCATACCCGTCCATCGGAATGCCTCTTTAAGACGCGCTCCGTCTCCTCGGCCTGGTCGAGATAGCCCAGCATCACCGCCGGTCCGTACAGACAGATCTCGCCTTCCTCTCCGGGGGCGCACTCCTCGTCGGTCCCCATCTTGACGATCTTGGCATCCATGTCCGGAAAGGGCACTCCGATGCTCCCCTCGCGGTACTCGTTCATGGGCATGGCCCCGATCGCCGTCACCGCCTCGGTGAGGCCGTAGCCCTCCAGGAGCTTCACGCTGCCGCCCTGCCGGCTGACGATCGCTTCGAATTCTTCTTTCACGACCCGGGGCAGCGTGTCCGCGCCGCTGAAACAACCCTTGAGGCATGACAGATCGGTGTTTCTGAATTTCTCGTTTTTGGAAAGTGCCATGAAGAGCGTCGGCACGCCAACCACGAACGAGGGACGCTTGGATTTGATCAGATTAGCGACATCCTCGGGGGTGAAGGTGGGTACGAGTATGCTCTTGCCGCCGCCCATAAACGCCGCGTTCACGCAGACGCCCAGGCCGAAACCGTGGAAGATCGGCATAATCGCCAGGATCGAGCTGGAGCGGTCCAGCCCGCCCCAGTGCGCGACCATCATGCCTTCGCTGATAAAGTTATAGTTGGAGAGCATGATCCCCTTGGGAACGCCGGTCGTCCCGCCGCTGTAAAGGATTACCGCCATCTCGTCCGGGCCCATTTCGGCCGGTTTTACCGCCGGGTTCGAGCCGCTCATCATATCCTTCCACCATATAACCCGGTCGTCTTTCGGCACCTTCGGGATCTTGCGCCCCTTGGTGAGGTTGAAGCCGACCTTCTTCACCAGTCCGAGGTAGTCGGGAATGCGCGCCAGGATGAGCTTTTTACAGGCGGTTTTGTGCATGATCTGGTTGAAGCTGCCGTAGAACGCGTCGATGGTGAGCGCCATGACGCTCTTGCTGATGTTGAGATAGAATTCAATCTCCTTCGGCGGCGAGAGGGGATGTATCATGCTCGCGACGGCCCCGAGCTTGTTCACCGCGTAGAAGCAGATGACTCCCTGGGGACTCGTGGGCATGGAGATCGTTACGCGGTCCCCCTTCTTCAGGCCCATTGCCGCCAGCGCGTCCGCGCACGTGTTGATCTCCTCGGCGAAGCGCCGGTAGGTCGACGTGTACCCCAGAAAATCGTAGGCGATCGTATCGGGATATTTGCCCGCGGTATCCATCAGGGCCTGGTACATGGTTACCCTCGGATAATCGATCGACTCGGGTACATTGCCATAGAACTTGAGCCACGGCTTCTTCTCGTACATGGTGAGCACTCCTCCATCAGTAAGTTATGGCGCGGCCTGACGGTCGCGTCCCTCGTCCGTTCATCCCTTTTTCTGTTTGATGATCTCCATGAACGCGTCGATGCGCGTTTCGATCTGGCTTTCGCTCCAGGCGCGTTCGTCGACCATGTCGGCCTCGATCATGAGACTGGGGAGGCCCATCTCGCGCTGAAGGGTTTTCATGATGTCGTACTGGCCCAGGGAGTACGGCTTGCAGCTGCGGTTTGAATGCATCACGAACCCGTCAACGTCGTATTTTTTGATCATCTTCTTGATGATCTTGAGCATCTCGTCCACGCCGATGTTGAGATAGATGCGCGTGTAGCCCTCGACCATGGAGCCCAGGAAATCATTTTCATCGAGGTAATCGAGCGCTCCGCACCATGCGGAGGTGTAGGTATCGGCGACAAGGCACGCGCCGTACGAGGCGAACTTGTCCGAGAGCCACTTGGTCTTGAACCATATAGGCAGGTTGTCCCACAGCAGCCGGTAACGCTCGTTGGGCACGGCGCCGATTTTCTGCGCCGCGCGATCCTTCATTTCCGCCAGAAGCATCGTGTAGTAGTCCACCGCCGTCTGCGTCCCCCTGAGCGTCACGATGAGCGCAAGGTGGAAAAACGCGTCGAAGGCCGACATCGGTGCAGGTTTGTTCATGGCCGTGTCCAGCACGTCCTGCCAGAGGCGCTGGCCCTGCAGGGAAAGCCTGCCGACCTCCTTCATTTTGTCCATGTCGAACTTTTTGCCGCACACCCCTTCGAGGAAGTGTATATACTCGTCGATCTGGCTGCGGACGTACTGCCTTGCCTCGCTCGAAAACTCGGTGTGGCAGAACGGCGTGTCGAAGATGAAAAGCGGCACCTTGTAGTAGCGGGCCTGCACCTCGTACCATTTGAGCACCGTGCCGCAGATGTTGTTGCAGCACACAAGGAAATCCGGGGCGGGAAGCCCGCCGATGGGGCCGCCGTTAACAGGGGATGCCGCTATATCCGATCGCGCGTACGAACAGAGGTCGCGGCAATATCCCATGTCCTCGGCCTTCTCGCAGAGGTCCACTCCCATCTTTGAAGCGCCGATCATGGCCCCGTGGTTTTCCGGGTAAACCGGTATGACGTCCATCGCGATGAGCGGCTCGACCGGCCCGCCGCTGGTGATCCAGCCGACCTTTTTCCCGTTCTGGGTGGCGGTTTTTGCGTCTATATAATACGCGGTCATTATCTCCTTCATTTTCTTGATGGATTTGACCTTCATCTTTTCCTTCTCGGGGTCCTTCTTTACCTGTTCTTCCGACATGATTTTTCTCCTCGATTGATATCGAACGACATCCGGCCGGCCGCCGCCCGGCTGCGGCGAGCTATTCCGCCTAGCGCAACATCTCGATAAAAGCCTCGAAGCGCGTCGAGAGCTGCCCCTCCGACGGAAGGTCCTGCTCAATTTCCATCAGCATGCTCGGGACGCCCTCGCGATCCAGCATCTCCTTCATGTACGGATAGTCGAAGGAGTGGGGATCGCAGAATTTCAACAGTAAAAAGATAACGCCCGATGCCCGGTGCTCCTTCGCGATACGCACGATATTGTCGCCCCTGGCCGAAACGGATGAATGCTTGGCCGGGCACACGACTCGTTCGGTGAACCGGTCCGCGAGCGCCTCGATGGGATCGCCGTCCTCGGACACCAGTCCTTCGAAATAGCGCGACCCGGTGCACAGATCGTCCCATACCACCGCACCGCCCGATTTCTCGATTATCGAATAGATGTCGGCATGGTCGCAAAGCCCGCCGCTCACAACGATACGCTTTTTTGAATCACCCTTCACCGCCTTCGCGTTCTCCAGCTCGGTGGCGACGGCCGTAAGCCTTTCCGCGGCGTCCGCTCGATCCATGATCATTGCGCCCTTGACGAGCGCGTAGACATCCGCTCCCGAAATCATTCCGGGATTCGCGCTTCGCAGCATATAAATTTTACCGAGCGCGCGCTTGATCGTATTGAAGGTTTTGATGGACTTCGAGAGCTGTGCGTCGGTAATGCTCTGGCCCAGCCCCATTTCGAGCTCGCGGCGAAACTTGCGCAACACGTCCGCCATATACTTCCTTGCACTGGGCGTGTCCAGCTTCACCGGCAGCACAACGTCGGAATGAAAGCTGAATTTCAGATTGAGACGCCAGATGTCCGAGAGCCGCTGTATGGAATCGCAGGTATGCGGAAACACCGCTCCGTCGAGAAACTCGAGTCTTCCGGCAAGGGCCTCCTCGAGCACACCGCGCACCAGTGAACAGCTGTACGCCTGCAGATGGGCGTCCGCGTGTGCGATGGCCGAGCGGGTGCCGAAAAGCCGGAGGGGATGTACCCCGGCGGCGTGAATGATCTCCTCGGGCGTATACGAGCAGAAGTACCCGAGGATCTTTTTCCCGGAATCCTTTTTAATCCGCCGCGCATACCCGTTGCTGTCGTTGATTACGTCGTGAAACTGCCGGATCGTATTCATGCACTCTCACCCTGCCATTTGGAATTACGAGGACGCCGGCCGCACCGGCCCCGAACGAGCATCCCGCCCGTTGTACGGCGACGAAATTTCGTAGTTGACATCGTACGACATTGTCGTACGATGTTCTATTATTACAGCATGACTGCCGGTATGTCAATAAGATAAGCGCATTAAAATAAAAATAATTCCGGTCACCGCGGGAAGGAAATCCACAATGGCACAACAAAGACGGCTGATTCAATCCATCAAGAGGGCCTCGGATATACTGAGCATCTTCATGCAGGAGAAGCGGACAATGGGCATTACGGATTTCGCCCAGAGGCTCTCGCTGCCCAAAACCACCATCTCGAGCATCGTCCAGACCCTCGAAGCGCTGAAGTTCCTGGAAAAGGACCACATCACCTCAAAATACCGCCTTGGCTCCACCCTCTTCCAGCTGGGGATGAAATACGCGACGAACATGGACCTGGTCATCACCGCGCGCGCGTGGATGGAGCGGTTGTGCTTTCAGTTCATGGAGCCGGTAAACGTAGGCATGCTGGTCGGCGACAGGGTGATCGTGGTGCTCCGGGTCGAACCTGAAAACCGGTTCATGGTCTTCCCGCGGGCCGGATCGGCCATACCCGTGCATACCACCTGCATCGGCAAGCTCCTCCATGCCCACCTGCCCCCCGACGAACGGAGCACAATTCTCGAGAATTACAATTTCGAGAAACTCACGGCGAATTCCATCGATAATCGCGAGCGCTTTCTCGCGGAGCTTGACACGGTGAAAAAGGAGGGGGTGGCCTTCGACAACGAGGAATCAATCGTAGGGCTTGCGGGCATCGGCGGACCGATTTTCAATTACACCGGGCAGGCGGTGGCCGCTTTCGTGATTACCGGCAAGGCGGAAAACATACGCAAACAGCGCGAAAAGATGATTACCGCGGTGCGCTATACTTCACTACAGGTTTCGACACAGTTGGGCTATACACCGTGAATCGGAAGCGAGGCGACCCGGCCGCGTTGTAGAACAAAGGGTTGCACCCCATTGTTCCAGGGTCCGTTGGTCCCCACTATGACTATTGCCGGCTGAAGAAAAAATGCTTGCCGAATATCGGTTAATTGACTATACTTTATTAGCACTCTACACCAGTGAGTGCTAATATCGGGCAGGCTGATGCCGGCTGATATATTTCAAGCACCTCCCCATGGCGACATGGGGATTTTTTTATATCCTCCACTGGTCGCGGAGTACTTCCATCTCGAGCTCGTAAAAATACTCCGCCACGGCCTTCTCTATCGAGGCATGGAGGGCGGGCAGTTTCGGCCCCAGGGACGGACTCATTGCCAGCAGCTGTTTTTGAATATGCCCGGCGAAGGCGTCCAGCGGGGGGATCATATAGTTTTTGACATAGGTATACTGTTTCCAGTCCCTTTCCTTCTCATATGCGACCATTTTATGGCGCATCATCGCCCCGAGGCGGTACACCTTTTTATAGAACTCAAGAATATCGTCCGGACCGGAATCCCTGAGCGCCGCGGCCAGCGCCTTCTCCCTCGCCGGCAGGTTCGTTTCGCTGAATGAATGCGAGTGGATATAGTCGAGCCCTATCTCCTCGTCGAACCCGTAACCGTAATCGAGCGCCTCGGTGGTTTTCTCGAGCAGCTTCTTTTGCGCGGGGGAGAATATCGAGTCGTCGCGGACGGGCAGCAACGCGCACCCTCCCGCGAAAATCAGCACCAGCGGCAACAACGCACATTTCATTTTCATCTCTCGATCAATATCCTTTATTCGAAATCTTCCGGACGCAGGGGGAAATCCTCCGGGATGTCATGCCGCGCCTTTCGGCCCAGCATCCGCTCCAGGTCGGCGATCGGCGCTCCAACGCCGGGCCTCCTGGCCGCAACCGCGTCCGGTTTCAGCACCTCGCCGGCGCATAGCGGCCTCCTGCTAAAGAGGCTTCTGCGTGCCGAATTTGCAACCTCTTTTTCCGAAAAGTCATAATCGATGCGACCGTCACCGAACATTTCCAGCGCGGATTCGACGTCACTCCTCATGCGGCGAAACGATTCGGGATACAGCGAAACGGCCGCGTCCGGGCAGTCATACGCCTCCTCCGGCATGAAGTGCTTCTCGAAGACCAGCGCTCCGAGCATCGCCGCGAGCGCACACCCGGTCCCATCGGACGCATGGTCCGAAAACCCCACCGGAAGGGCGAAGCGCGCGCGCAGCGACGATATCCTCGAAAGGTTCGCCCTTTCGCGCGGGAGCGGATATAACGCCACACAGTGAAGCAGGATGATGCCGCCGGCCCCCCCACCGCGAAGGGTGCGGATCGCACGATCGATCTCATCACCGGTGGATATACCGGTGGACATGATGACGGGCTTGCCGGTGGCGGCCACGCGCTCCAAAAGGGGCGTGTTCGTTACCTCGGAGGAGGCGAGCTTGTACAGGGGGATGCCGACCCGCTCGAGCATTTCGACCGAGGGAATATCGAAGGCCGAGGAAAAAAAGACGAGATTTGCCGCCTCCGCGGCTCTTCGCAGCGCATGATAGTCATCCTCTTCCAGGACGAACCGCCGGAAAAAATCGATCTGAGCCGTGTCCGCCACGAGTTTCGCTTCGCCGCGCAGCATCGAATTCGTGTAACGCGAGTACATCTCCTCCGGAACGAAGGTCTGCAGTTTGACCGCGTCGGCTCCCGCCCGCGCCGCGGCCTCGATCATCGATAGCGCTTCGTCGCGGCTTCCGTTGTGATTGATACCGATTTCCGCGATAAAAAACATCGCGTCGCCTTTGAACACCTTCTCCACCAAATTCATCCCGCCTCCCCGTCTTTTCAGGCCGATCCTCTGTTGTCCGTCGCGCAGCGGACCGATGCTAGTGCCGTGAATATCGGACTTCACCCGCTGCGGACGGAATCACGCCCGTTTCTCCCGGCTGACGCCGCACGCCTACTATATTTTTCGGCATCGGGCCGTTAATTTTTATTGACACGGCCTGAAAAAGCGTTATTCTTTTGTGGCACTTTGATTCCAATCGAAATATCCTGCATTCTCGGGGTTCGCGCATGGGGAAGAAGTTTATCATCGCCCTCGATCTGGGCACCACCGGAAACCGCGTATTCTGCTTCGATGAGGCCGGCTATCCCGTTTCCAGCGCCTACCGCGAGTTCACCCAGCACTTCCCGCGCCCCGGGTGGGTCGAGCACGACCCCGAGGAAATCTGGGCGTCAATCGCGGGTCTTATCCCCGAGGCCATCGCCGGGGGAAACCTCGACCCGGCCGACGCGCTGACCATCGGCATCACCAACCAGCGCGAAACCACCGTCCTCTGGAACAAGGACACCGGGAAGCCCGTATACAACGCCATCGTGTGGCAGTGCCGCAGGACGACCGACATCTGCAATGATTTAAAAAGCAGGGGCCTTGAAAAAACATTCAAGAAGAAAACGGGCCTCGTGGTCGACGCCTATTTTTCCGGCACCAAGATCAAATGGATACTCGACAACGTCCCCGGCGCCAGGGACCTCGCAAAATCCGGCAAACTCCTCTTCGGCACCATCGATACCTGGATCCTCTGGAAACTCACCGGCGGAAAATCGCACAAGACCGATTACACCAACGCCTCCCGGACGCTCATCTTCAACATCGTCGAGAAGCGGTGGGACCGCGAACTGCTCGAAGCACTCGGCATCCCCGTTAACATCCTGCCCGAGGTGCGCGACTCGTCCTCGTTCTTCGGTGAGACGGCCGGTGCCCCCGGCCTTCCCGACGGCGTCCCGATCGGCGGAATCGCCGGCGACCAGCAGGCCGCCATGGTCGGGCAAAACTGCGTTTTCGAGGGTACGATCAAGAACACCTACGGCACCGGTTGTTTTATGCTGCTTAACACCGGCAATTCCTTCATTCTTTCAGACAAGGGCCTCCTCACCACGATCGCCTGCGACTCGCTCGGCAAGCCGGTGTACGCCTTCGAGGGCTCGGTCTTCGTGGCGGGCGCCGTTGTCCAGTGGCTGCGCGACTACATGAAATTCTTCGAGCAGAGCCCCGATTCCGACCGGCTCGCCATGTCGTTCGAGAAGGACGACGAGGTGGTGATGATCCCGGCCTTCGTGGGGCTTGGCGCCCCGTACTGGAAGATGGACGCGCGCGGGGCCATCTTCGGCCTCACCCGCGACACGACGCGCGAACAGATCATACGCGCCGCCCTCCGGTCCATCGCCTTCCAGTCCATGGACGTCATCGAGGTGATGCAGCAGGACTCAGGAAAGACCATTCACGAACTTCGCGCCGACGGCGGGGCCACGAGGGGCCCCTACCTCATGCAGTTCCAGGCCGACATACTTGGCATACCGGTTCTCCTGCCCGAGGTGATCGAGTCGACCGCGCTCGGGGCGGCCTACCTTGCGGGGCTTTCGGCCCGGCTGTATAACTCGATCGACGAGGTCGCCAAGCAGAACCGTATCGTTACACGATACACTCCCCATTATTCAGAAAGAGAGCGGTCCGCCCAGAGGAAACTCTGGAAAGACGCCGTTAAACGTCTGCTGTAAGAAAATAAACCGGAGGAAAAAAGATGGCAAAGCCGCTGCTGGGAGAAATGCTGCTCGAAGACGGGGAAATATCCCGCGAACAGCTCGACGAGGCGCTCGAGATGCAGAAAAAGGAAGGCGGCCTCATGGGCATCATTCTCGTTAACCTCGGCTTTATCCCCGAGAAGACGCTGGTAAAATATCTCTCGCTTCAGGCCGAACGCGTTGTGAAATCGGAATAGCGCTATATCCGCCTGTGATTGATTCTTTTGTAAATGAGATCGTTGGTCACTTTTAATATCTTGTCTATTTTGAACGGCTTTTTGAGAATATAGGCCAGCCCCTGGTCGAACAGTTTGTTGATGCCGGGAATTTCGTCGACCCCGGTGATGAAGACGATGTCGGTCGAGGGGCTCACCTTTTTTATCATCTCGAAAACCCTGTCCCCCTTCATGCCGGGCATCAGGTAATCAAGAAACACGATATCGATATCCTCGAAGCCGCACATCTCGACGGCCTCCTCTCCGCCCGATACGGCGATTACCTGGTAACCCGCCGAGTCGAACGCCCTCGAGAGGAATTCCCGGATGGGGTCTTCGTCGTCGACAATGAGGATCCGCGTGTCCCCGAAGAACACCACCTCGCTCTGCTCATAGCGCGCGCCCTTTTCATCTCCCAGCTCGGTGCGCGGGAACACCATGCATATCTCCTTGCCGCAGTCCTTTTCGCTCGTAATCGTGAGCAGTCCCCCGTGGCTCTGCATGATGCCATATGCCACCGCAAGCCATAGCCCCGTGGCCTCCTTCCCCCCGCGGTCGTCGGCACCGTCCGCCGGGCTTAACCCGCCCATGAAGGGATGTATCGCCATGTCGACCTGGTCGCGGGTCATGCCGATTCCGTTGTCCCTGATGCTCAGAACGACCTTCTCGTCCGCGAATTCGGTCGAGATCTCTATGAGGCCCGGCTCGTCCCGTTCGAGGGTGTGAATCGAGTTCTGCAGCACATTGAGTATCGCCTCCCTGACCTGTTCGCGGTCGACGAGGACGCGGGGGATCTGCCCGTTTTTAAGGGTAATCTCGGCCCCCTCCTTCTCTATGACGGATTTCTGCATTGTGACGACCTCGCCGACGATCTCGCCCAGTGCATGATACTGCAGCTTCGCGTTTCTGCCCTTTACGAAGACATTGAGGCTCTCGATGAGCCTGGCGCCCCGCTCGGTCTGGCTGTCGATGACCGAGATCGCGTTTTGAATCGATTTCGATTCCGGGCTCTGCATGTTGATGAGCTCGGCGTATCCCTGGATCACCGCGAAAATGTTGTTGAATTCGTGCGCGACGCTTGACGAGAGTACGCCGAGGCTCGTGATCTTCTCCGAATACATCTCCTCGGGGTTCACCGTTTCCATTCCCTGCAATTCCGCGAGCTGCTCCCTGAAGAGCGCCGAGGAACCGATGATCCTGCCCGCCAGCTGGTAAAAATTTACGTTCTGCCGCTGCCGCGCGTGTTCGCCGACTTCGAACACCAGCCCGATCATCCCCATCGTTTTATCGCCGCCGATCAGCGGTACGAGAACCGCCATCACCTCGAGGCCTTCCCGCACCTCGGCCTCGGAGGCGGGGAGATAAATAACGTTCTTTTTCTTGATCGCCCTGCGCACCATGAGCGAGAAGTTGGGGAATGCGCCGATATGCCGGTCGAAATTACCGCCGGCCTCGCCGACGAGCACCAGTTTTTCCTCCGACTCGATCGATATGTAGCCTGCCGTGGAGAGCGGCGTCATCTCCTTCTGGATGGCCTCGACGCAGCCCCTGAGGTACTCATCGACGTCCCTGGCCTTCGCGGCCCCGCCCAGGAGGGCCATCGCCAGTTCAAACTGTGGTTTGGTGAGCATTATGCTTTTCCGCTTGAACCGAGTACGCCGGTGTTCTTCTGCTTGATCATCTTTATGAGTTCATCGCGCGCGGGCGCAAGGTATTTGCGTGGATCGAAATTGGACGGGTCCTTCGCCATCGCCTCGCGAATCCTTGCCGTCATGGCGAGCCTGCCGTCGGAATCGATGTTGATTTTACAGACGGACGAGGCCGCGGCCCTTCGCAGCTGCTCCTCGGGCACGCCGAGGGCGTCCTTGATTTTCCCGCCGTATCTGTTGATTATCTCGACATATTCCGGCACCACCGAGGACGCCCCGTGCAGCACGATCGGGAAGCCCGGTATGCGCCGCTCGACCTCCTCGAGGATGTCAAACCGCAGCTCGGGCACGCCGGCGCCCGGCTTGAACTTGTACGCGCCGTGGCTTGTCCCGATCGATATCGCCAGCGAATCGACCCCGGTCTTTTTGACGAAGTCCTCGACCTCGTCGGGCCTGGTATAATGCGTAACCTCCGACGAAACCTCGTCCTCTATTCCCGCCAGCACGCCGAGCTCGCCCTCCACGGTGACGTCATGGCGGTGGGCGTATTCCACGACGCGCGTCGTAAGCTCGACGTTCTTATCGTACGGCAGGTGCGATCCGTCGATCATCACCGAGGAAAAACCGTTTTCTATGCACGAAACGCACAGGTCGTAGCTGTCTCCGTGGTCGAGGTGCAGGGCGATGGGGAGGCGCACGCCCATATCCTCCGACATTTTGACGGCGCCCAGCGCGAGGTAACGCAGGAGGGTCTCGTTGGCGTATTCGCGCGCGCCCTTCGACACCTGGATGATGACCGGGGAGCGCGTCTGCGCGCACGCGATGACGATCGCCTGCAGCTGTTCCATGTTGTTAAAATTATACGCGGGGATCGCGTATCCGCCCTTTACCGCCGCCTTGAACATCCCGCGGGTGTTTACAAGCCCCAGCTCCTTGTAATTAACCATAGCCACCTCATGAGTTCTCTTTATAGTTACCGCGCGTCGAAAGGCCCTGACCGTGCCCGTCCGCCCCTAACACCGTCATCGCGATATCTTTACTTGAAACGCCCTATGCCGGCGGGTGTCAAGAAAGAAACCTGAACTTATAGTCCACTCTGTGTAAATTTCAAGTGTCCGCTCCCGGCAGGCGCACCTGACCGGCCGGTCGGCGCGCTTCACCGCGGCGATGCCGGGCGTGCCTGCGCTTACCCCTTCATCCGGTGAATCCGCAGCTGCCGAAGGGTGGCCGACTAAAAATTAAAAGGGGAGACGGTTTTGCCGTCCCCCCTGGTATCGCTGAGTTTGTTCCCCGGATCAGATCTTTATCTCGTCAAGCCAGCCGAATTTGTCCTCGGCCTCCCCGGTCCGTATCTTCGAAAGGCGATCGTAAAGTTTTGTGAGCACCGGGCCCGGCCGGTCTCCGTTTCCAAAGGTTAAATCCCTGCCGCGGTAATGGATCGTATTGACGGGAGTAATGACCGCCGCCGTACCCACCGCCCCGACCTCGTCGAAGCCCTCGACCTCCGCGATGTCCACCGGCCGGCGCTCCACCTTCATTCCCATGTCCTCGGCGATCTGCGCCAGGCTCCTGTTCGTTACGCTCGGCAGGATGGATTCCGAATCCGGCGTTATATAGCTGTTCCCCTTGATCGCGATGAAGTTAGAGGTGCTGAACTCGTCCACGAATCGTTTTTCCTTCGGATCGAGGTAGAGCACCACCGGGTACCCTTTCTTCTTTCCGTATATCTCGCCGCGCAGGCCGGCCGCATAGTTGCCGCCGACCTTGCAGTCGCCGACCCCCTGCGGGGCCGCGCGGTCATATTCCTCGACGACCAGCGCCTTGACGGCCGTGAAGCCACCCTTGTAATAGGGGCCGACGGGCGTGACGAAGACAAGGAAAATGTATTCTTCCGCCGGTCCCAGGCCCACCCTCGCGCCGGTGCCGATGATAAGCGGCCGCGCGTACATGCTGGCCCCTTTGCCATAGGGCGGAACGAAGCGCGCGTTGGCCTTGACCACCGTGTGAACGGCTTCCCGGAACATCTCGACAGGGACCATCGGCGTAAAGATGCGTTCCGAACTTTTCTGGAGACGCCGGGCGTTTTCCTCCACCCGAAAGGCGACGATCCGGCCGTCCACCGTCTCGAATATCTTCAGCCCCTCGAACGCCTCCTGGCCGTAGTGCAGGCAGGGGGCCGCCATATGCAGGGGAATGAATTCGTCGGCGGTCACCTCCGCCTGTGACCATTTGCCTTCCCTGAAATAATACCGGACATTGAAATCAGTTTTAACATACCCGAAGGGCAGCTCGCCCCAGTCCAGATCCGCTTTTTCAACCTTCATCGATTTCATCGCCTTCACCGTATCCCGTAAATCCACCCCGCCCGACCGCGCCGTGCGTCCTGACGCAAAGTATGCACGCTAAAGCGGAGAAATAAAATTGTCAACAAGAAACTACCGCGGCGCGGCTTTTCAGATGTTTGTCCCGGCATGCGGTATGGACGAGGCGCGAAGTGAGCGTCGGGCGCTCAGGTGGTCTGCCGGTTGTTGATGATGCGGCTTATGGTTTCAAATTCTTCGCCGTTTTCGAGCAGGAACTCGACACCGTACTCGCCGGCAAGGCTCCATACCACCCGCGATCGAAGCGCCCCGCCCGCGCCGCTTTCGAGATAGAGCGCGATGAGGTCACCCGTCGCCAGGCTCCCCCTGGAGACTATGCAGGCCCCCGTAACGGACAGGTTCTTAAGCGTACACCTCACCCTGCGCGACATCCGGGCCGGAAGACGGTAGAAGTCTCCGCCCGCTTCCATCCTCCGGCTTTTTCTTCTTTCTCCGGGCATTGCATCTCCCCGCGATGAGTAAACCCGGATACACCATGGCACAGACCGGGCGAAGGAGCAAGCGGGAAACCGTGCATTCGCGCATACGGGGATTCGATCCGGGTGGATGACGGGCCGGCGCTGTTAACCGCCGTCAATAGATATCGATCGGACCCTCTATTTCGCCCTCGATGAACTGGCGGGCGAACGGGTCTTCTTTCGAGAAAAAACTTTCAGTATCGCCGTGGAAAACGACCCGGCCGTCGTATAACAGCGCCACTTCGCGCGCCACCTTCGCGACCAGTCGCAGGTCGTGCGTTACGACAACCGAGGTGGCCGAGGAGGCGTCCGATATTTCGAGGATGAGGTCGGCGATCGAATCCGAGAGGATCGGGTCGAGCCCCGCCGTGGGATCGTCGTACAGGATTATGTCCGGATCGAGGCAAATGGCGCGCGCCAGGCCCACCCTCTTCTGCATGCCGCCCGAGAGCTCCGAGGGGAGCTTCAGTTCACTGCCCGCAAGCCCGACCCTGGCCAGGGATTCGTTTACGATCTCCCCCGCGCGGTCCTCGCGCATGCCTCTTCGCCTGAGCCCGAAGGCCACGTTATCGAACACGTTCATCGAATCGAAAAGACCGCCCTTCTGAAAAACATACGCCATCGAGGGGCCGGTAGCGACGCCGCCGTCCATGGCACCCTGATCGCGGCCATCGACGGTAATCCGCCCTTCGTACCCGGAGAGGAGTCCGGCGAAGCATTTAAGGAGCACCGATTTGCCGCAGCCGTTCTTTCCCAATAGAGCCGTGCGCCCCCCCCGGGGGACACGCAGGTCGACGCCCTCGAGAACCATCCGGCCGCCGAAACCAAGGCGCACGCCTGCCGCGGTTATCACTGGTATTTCCTCTCGCGTGATTCCCTGAGCGACTGGAGAATATTGAGATAGGAGACGTACCGGTCCGTGTGTATCCGGCCCGCTTCCACCATCCGCTTCACCCCGCAGTCCGGTTCGTGATCGTGGCTGCACGGACGATAGGCACACTCCGCCGCGAGCTCGCCGAACTCGTAGAAATAATCCCCCGCGGTCTCCGGCTCGATGTCGACCAGCCCGAACTCACGCAGCCCCGGCGTATCGACGATCCTGGTGCCGTCTACGGCATAAATCATCTCGACGTTGGTCGTGGTGTGCCGCCCCTTTCCGGTGCTTTCGGATATCTCCGATACGCGCAGATCGAGGTCGGGGTACAGCCGGTTAAGTATGCTGGTTTTGCCGACCCCCGAATACCCCACGAAGAGCGAGGTATTCCTGGCGATAAATTGCCCGAAATCGTCGATTCCCCGCCCGGTCCTGGCGCTTACCAGTGCGAGATCGATCGGTGCGTTGTCGTAGTACTCCATGACGTTCGTCACGTCGCCCTTCTCCGCAAGATCGCGCTTGTTTATGCAGAGCAGCATCGGAATTCCGTCCTTGCGCGCCCGTACCGACAGGCGGTCGACGAAGCGAAGATTGAGCCGGGGATTGTCGAACGATTGTATGATGACGATGCGGTCGAGGTTGCTTGCGATAACGTCCTCCCGCCTGTTGCGTCCCTTTTCCTTGCGGGAGAACACGTTTTTCCGGGGGAGGATTTCCGATATGACTCCCGTCCCCTCCCGGTCAAGTTCTATCCGCGCCAGATCGCCGACCGCCACGGGATCAGAGTATTTACGCACGCTCTTTTCACGGCGCATCTTTCCGCGCAGGACGCAGTTTATCCTTCGATCTTCATAGAGAACGGTTGAGTACATGCCGAAGACCTTTACGACCGTACCGATTCCCGTCTCCATGACTCAGCCTGCACCAGGCGGCGTCGTAGCGTAAAAGAGGCAAATAAAAGAGGCGGGGTTACAATGCCCCGCCTCCTGTCGTAAACATGAAGTTATGCGCATAAGAGCATACGAGCGCGCTTATTTCTGAGGTACAACCTTGAAGGTTACGCGGCGCTGCTGTGCGTCATTGGGATCTACGCCGGGAAGCAGCTCCGACGATCCGACGCCCTTGTAGGTCATCTTCGGGGAGGTCACCCCTTTCGCTTTCAGCGCGTCGAAAACGGCCTTCGCGCGGTCGGTGGAGATTTTAGTGTTGCCGGGTTTCGCGCCAACGGGACCTTCGGGACCGCGCGCGTCGGTGTGTCCGGTCACCTGAAGAACATAGCCCTCGGGAAGTTTGTCGATGACGCCCTTTACGACGGGAGCCGCCGCGGTCGCCCATTTGTCCCATTTCTGGGGCGGAACCTTCGAGCTCTTGTAATCAAATCCCTCTACGGGAATCCGGGCGAGCTGTTCGTTCTGAACATTCACTATCGATCCCGAGGGCGCCACCTCCTGTTTTACTTCGGGAGTCGTGCCGCATGCGAAAGCGAACGCGAATACGCCGATGAATGCGATAATAATAAATTTTTTCATTCTGTTTATACTCCTTCCCTGTACCTGATTTAAAGGCAGTATGCCTCTCCATTAAATCTATCAAAATATACAACACTGTCAAGACAAAAAAGTCAAAAAATATTTACGAAAAACTACCGGAACGCTCAAGTTTTCCGGGCCATATGCCGATATCCATAGAACAGGGTTACAATATGGCAGTTCCCTCCCGATTATTGTCATATTGAGGATCCTGGCACTGCGCGTAAAAGTCGTTTATGGAAGGCAGAATAGCCGCCCAGCTATTCTGTCTTTTGTTTTTTCAGTTGCCCTCGGGAAGTTCCAACAGGGCCAGCGGCACAAACTCCCTGAGATCTCCGATCATGATCCCCATTTTCCCGACGTCGCTTACCTCGAAGGTCACCACGTATTCCATTCCGTTATGCAGGTTGAGGAACGCACTCTTCTTCTTTTTATCCTTCAGCATGGCCTCCACGTCGAACTCGATATCGATGTTTTTCCGGTCGTAAAAAACAACCTTTTTAAATATGGTATCAAGGTATTTCAACCGGAGACGGAGACTGAGCGTTTTCCCCTTGTATGATGAAATATTCGAAGCGATATCACGTAAAAGAATATCCTCATAGTCCCGGGCCGATAGCGCGCCGCCGAGCAGCAGGACCGCGCATAGTACGAATACTCTTCCGGAGCGAATCATAGGCCCCCTCCACACCAGACGGTAGTTATTCACGGGTTTAGTCTAAATGGATTTTGCCGGTTGGCAAGCAATTAACGGCCATGGACAAACGGGGTATTCGTATCCCGCACGGCGTCGAGGATCTTTCAAGCGATCGGGAGATCACTACACGTACTGATGCACTGTGTTGCACCATGCGGGATGGCTGATGGTGAAACCGCCTCTTTGATCGGGAGCACGGCGGATTGCGCGGCCGGCTCAGTATGGCATGGGGCGGATACCCGCCCGTCCGCCGGGCACGGCCGGACCCCCGGCGGACGAACCCGGTACTTACATTCCCAGCGCCTTCTTTATTGTGGAAACGAGGTGGGCCGGAGCGACCGGCTTCTGGAAGACTCCGTCGAATCCGAGCCTGTCTATTTCGATGTTAGACGCCGTCGCCGAACCGATGCTGCTGAGAAGATACACGGGAGCGCCGATCCCCCTCTTTTTGATCTCCTCGGCGACCCTGGTTCCCGCGTCGATATGCTCCATCATCATGTCGCAGAGGACGAGCGACGGCTTGATCTTCGAGAGCCGTGCAATGCCTTCCTCGCCGCTCATGGCGATCTCGACCGCGAAGCCCTCGGCGGTCAGGACGGCGGAGATGGAATCGATGATATCGGGATCGTCGTCGATGACGAAGATGAGTTTTTTATCTGCCATGTCGTGTCTCCTGTTTGCTGTCAAGTTGTCGTTGCTCTTGCCGGCCGCCCTGTTTGCAGCCTCTCCATCGCGCCGACCGACGCTTCGCCGAGGACGCCGAGCAGAAAGCGATGGGCCTTTTCGAGTCCGTCGCGGGCGCTTTCGGAGAGCCCCTCGCCGATGTCCCATTCGTAGCCGCGGATCGCCAGCATGAAGGCGGCCGGACAGCGGCCGGTGATCTCCTCGCACAGCGCAAGGACCGAAGCGGCGTCAAGCGCGTGCGTGGTGAAACTGATGTTCTGCGACGGCCGGATGCGGGTGAACTCGTACGGGGGCACGGCGTCGCGCGACGCGTCCACGAATACGACCGCGTCCGCGCCGGCGATGTCGTACGCGTCCTCGATATTCAGCTGGTAATTCGCCTCACAGCGAACATGCGCCGGAGCGGCATCCTCGATGCGGCGGACGAGCCCGGCGCCGAGCCCGTCGTCGCGCCGCCCGGGATTGCCGATCCCCCAGACGAACACCCGGATACGGTCCGCGTCGGTCATTTATGCCGCACGTGGAGGGTGGCGCCCTCCGCGTCGATAAGTGTAACCTCGAGCGGCATATGTCCCAGCGCGTGGGTGGCGCAGCTGAGGCAGGGATCGTAACAGCGGATCGCCACCTCGACGGCGTTGAGCATGCCTTCGCTTATCTCCTTCTGACCGTTGAGCCTCTCCTTCGCCACGTAATTGACCGCGCGGTTCATCGGCTCGTTGTTGTTCGTCGTCGAGACGATCAGGTTCGCCATGACGATCTGGTCGTTCTCGTTTACCCGGTAATGGTGGAAGAGCGTGCCGCGCGGCGCCTCGATGAGGCCCACGCCCTCGCTCCGCCTGCTCCCCTTCACCAGCAGGTCGTTTTTGAGGAGATCGGCATCGTTAAGGAGTTCCTCGATCATCTCGGCCGAATGCAATAGCTCGATGAGGCGCGCCCAGTGCATGTGCATGGACATGTGATTGGGTTTGCCCTTCGTGTAGGCCCTGTACTCCTCGAACTCCTTCTGCGCCAGCGGCGACGGGATGAAGTCGCAGGTATTGAGGCGCGCGAGCGGCCCCACCGTGTACCAGCCCCCGGCCTTCCCGAGCGACCTGAGGTACGGGAACTTCATATAGCTCCACGAACGCACTTCCTCGCCGATGTACTTCAGGTAGTCCTGGTAATCCACGTCGTCGAGAATCTTTTTGCCGCCGGAGTCCACCGCCCGGAGCACACCGTGGTACAGGTCGAGCGCGCCGTCCCTGCGGACCAGGCTCAGATGGCTCGACGGGAACACCGCGAAGCTGTCGATGAACGCCGCGTTCTTCTTATGATAGCCCTTGAAGAAATCGAGCGCGCCCTGCGCCCATTCGATCATCTTCGCGGTGTTCAGCGGATCGGCCCCGTTGAGGAACTCGTCGCGCTCCCCGGGGGTGAGGCACTTGTTGATGCCGCCGGGGACCGCCCCGGTGCCGTGGATCTTCTTGCCGGCGGTGGCCCGTATGATCTCCTGGCCGAACTTGCGCATCATCACTCCCTGTACCGCCAGGTCCCTGTGGTGTATGGCCACGCCGATGACGTTGCGGATCGCCGGGTCGGCGTCGATGCCGAACAACAGGTCCGGCGAGACCAGGTGAAAGAAGTGCAGCGCGTGCGACTGGAACATCTGCCCGTAGTGCATGAGCCTGCGCATCTTCTCGGCGGTCGGTGTGAGCCCGTCCCCGGTGCCCGCGCCGACGATGACGTCCATGGCCTTGGCGGCGGCCAGGTGATGGCTGACCGGGCAGATGCCGCACAGCCGCTGCACCAGCACCGGCGCCTCCCAGTACGGACGGCCCTGTACGAAGCGCTCGAATCCCCTGAACTCGACTATATGGAACCGGGTGTCGGTCACCTGGCCCTGCGGATCGAGCTGGATGGTCACCTTGCCGTGGCCCTCGACGCGTGTTACCGGTTCTATCGTGATTTTTCTTCCCATTTTCACTCTCCGTATCAGTCAAACTTCACGACTTCGTAGGGCAGATCAAGCGGCGTGCCCTTCAACAGCGCGACCAGCGCGTTCCAGATGAGGTCGGCGCTCGGCGGACAGCCCGGCAGGTAGTAATCGATCTTGACGATCTCGTGAAGCGGATACACCCGGTCCAGGATCATCGGAAGCTCGTCGTCGTTGGGGATTATCCCCCCGTCCACCGTGGGGCAGTTCAGGTAGGCCTCCTCCAGGCACTCCCTGACCGGAATGCCGTTGCGCATGGCGGGGAGCCCTCCCATGATCGCGCACTCGCCCAGGGCGATAAGGATATTGCAGTGCTTGCGGAACAGCCGCAGGTTCTCCACGTTCTCGCTGTTGCAGCAGCCCCCCTCGATGATGCCGATATCGCACTGCCTGGTGAAGGTCTTGATGTCGTCGATGGGAGACTTGTCGAACTCCACCAGGTCGATCAGGGTAAGTATGCGTTCGTCGATGTCGAGCACCGACATATGACAGCCGAAACATCCGGCGAGCGACGCCGTCGCGACAACCGGTTTGCTCATATCGTTTCCTCCGTTGTTATCTCGTTGTGTCTACGCGCGTTCCAACTCGCCGCCGATCGGCGCGCCGTCGTATTTACGTTTGCCGATGGGCACCGCATACCCCACGCCCTTGCGTATCAGCGCCCCCACCGGGCAGAGGTCCATCGCCCGCTGCGCCTCTTCGTCGCCGAGCGCGTTCGCCAGCTCCGCGTCGTGGCCGATGCGCACATGGCCGCCGCGGTTGACCAGGCCGAAGACTTTCCGCCCGTCGGCGGCCCTAACGCCCCGGACGCAGCGCAGGCACTGGATGCAGCGGTTGCCGTCCTTGTACAGCTTCGGTATCGACGCGTCGACGCCGCGCTTCGGCCAGAGGTACGGAAAGCGCGGGGCAAGCATGGTATAGCGGTACGCCAGCGCCTGCAGTTCGCAGTTGCCGCTCTTCTCGCACACCGGGCACATGTGGTTGCCCTCCACGAAGAGCATCTCTATGATCGACTTGCGCATGTCCTCGAGCTCGGGCGTCTGGTTTTCTACGATCATCCCGTTCGTCACGGGCGTTGTACACGCCGCCATGTTTCTTCCGCCAACGCGGACCGTGCAGATCCGGCACGCGCCGGCGGGTTTTATGCCCTCGTAATGGCACAGCGTCGGAATGTAGACCCCGTTGTCGCGCGCCGCTTCGACGATCGTCTGCCCGGCCTTCGCCGCGCACTCCTTACCGTCTATCGTGAATTTCATTTCGCTCATCTCAGTGCTCCTCGTGGACGTTTGGTATTCTTCCGGCCGCCTCGCAGGAGGCCTTCACCGCCTCGGCGAGATTGAACTCCGTAACGTACTCCGCGTCGCCTCTCACCTTCGCCTCGTACAGCTGCCGGAAATTCTGGATCGTCGTATATATGGGGTTCGGCGAGGTCTGCCCCAGGCCGCAGCGGCTCATGGCCTTCACCGTCTGGCACCAGGACTCGAGCTCGGCTATATCATTCTTACCGGCATGCCCGTCGATGATCTTCTCGAGCTTGTTCAGGAGCAACACGTTCCCCGCGCGGCACGGCACGCACCAGCCGCACGACTCCTCGACGAAGAACTCCATGAAATTCCTCACGATCTCGAGGAGATCTCTCTCCGGGCCGATCACGATGATCGATCCGCCGGTCGACAGGTCCTCGTAGCCTATTCTCCTTCCGAAATCCTTTTTGCCCACGCACACGCCCGAGGGCCCGCCGACCTGGACCGCCTTCGCGGTCCTCCCCTCGACCATCTCAAGGAGCGTCTGCAGCGTCGTGCCGAACTCTATCTCGTATATGCCGGGCCTTTTGCAGTCGCCCGACACGCTCACCAGCTTGGTGCCCGCCGACTGGCCGGTGCCCATCTTGCGGAACCAGTCGCCGCCCTCCATCACGATGCGCGCCGCCGCGCAGTACGATTCGACGTTATTGACCGTGGTCGGCCTGTCCAGGTACCCGGCCTCGACCGGAAACGGCGGCCGGTTGCGCGGCTCGCCGCGCCTGCCCTCGGCGGATTCTATTAGCGCCGACTCCTCGCCGCAGACGTACGCCCCGGCGCCCATCGTTATGCGTATATCGAAATCGAAGCCGCTCTTTCCGCCGGCGTTCTTCCCCAGCACCTTCCGCTCGCGCAGTTTCGCCAGCACGTCCTCGAGGTGTGCCTTGAGATACATGTATTCGGCGCGCAGGTACAGGATGCCCTCCGACGCGCCGACCGCGTACCCGGCGACCGCCATTCCCTCGAACAGCAGCCGCGGAAGCTCGGTCAGTATCACGCGGTCCTTGAAGGTGCCGGGCTCACCCTCGTCGGCGTTGCAGATGACGAAGCGGCGGTCACCCGTTGCCCTGCGGCAGAACTCCCACTTCATTCCGGTGGGGAAGCCCGCGCCGCCGCGCCCGCGCAGGTTGGATATCTTCACCTGCTCTATGACCTCCTCGGGCTTCATCGCGACCGCTTTCCCTATGGCCGCGCCGGGCGTGAATTCGCCGAAGAGCACCGGGCCCTTCCGCACGATATTGTTCTTCACCATCGAACGCACCAGCTCGGACTGGTTGGCCCCGTCGCCGAACCCCCCGACGAGCGACTCGACGGACATTCCCGATTTGATGCCCGCCACGATCGACTTCGCCTTCTCCGCGGTCAGGCTGGTGAACACGGTCCCGTTGATGATCGCCGCCGGCTCCTGGTCGTTCATCCCGATGCACGAGGTGTCGAAGAGCCCTATAAGGCCGTCCGCCGTCACACCGCCGAACTCCACACCGGCGGCCTCGGAAAACGCCTTCGCCACCGCGGCGCGCCCGTTCATCACCGCCGTCACGCTGTTGTTCAGATAGATGCCGTACTTCCCGACGGGTGTCTTCGAGAAGAAATGGTAAAACGTCACCACGCCCTCCACGTCCACGCTGGAAAGCCCCAGGAGACGCGCGATCACGGACACCGACTCGTCGGACACGCAGCCAAGCTCACGCTGCGCGTCGCGCACGATATCGAGAAGGCCGCCACGACCTCCCCCGTGTGCTTCAACGATCCTTTTGATCACCGATGCGACGTTGTTTCCCATGGTACCCCTTCACTGTTTGATTTAATTAATCAGGGCCTTGCCCGGACCGAAACGGGAACGCGCGCCTGCGGTGATTCGGCCGGCTCCCGATACTTCGGGCCGGTCGCCATCCCCGTGCGTATACGACACTCCATGTGAGAATTACTACATCATTCGCGTATGCCTGCGTACTCCGACGGCATTACACCGGCGTGCGGATTCACAGGTATACAGCTGCCCCTTTAACGGAACGAGTTACGGCAAATGATCAGGGATTTGCTACCGGTTGAGGTGGGTTATGTTGAGAGCTGGCCTCGTGCGAAATATGCAAAATCGCCGGACGGTGCTAGGCGCTGGTAAACCGTGCGTATAGCTGCATCTCGATATGACGCCATCTTTTCATCATGGGTACCTTTGTCAACAGTTTTATCGATTAATTCGGCACGGGGATTGAGGGGTGGGTTTTTTCTCGTCTTTTTCTTCTCGTCTTTTTCTTCCCGGTTATTCCTTGCGCCCGGGGTGCGGCGGGGCCTCTCCGCGGGTTAGGCGACCGGCGTGAAACCGGGACTCGGCCGTGCGCCTGAACGGCGCAGACGCGCCGTTCGCCGAGGCAACGATGGTTTGGGAATCCGCCGGGGTTATTGCCACGGCGGGGGGCTTAACGTTGTGCGTTGTACCTTCTCGTAGTTTCATTTTGCCGGGTGCTCCGGATGAGGCTTAACGCTGTGCGTTGTACCTTCGCGTAGTGTCATAGTGCCGGAAGCCCGGCTGGGGCTTAACGTGCTAAGAGAGGGTGTGCGCGCGCCGGGCGAATAAGCATTCGCCCCTACGGCGATCTCCCGCGCGCTCGCTCAGGTGGTCGGTGATGGACGCGACCTTCTGTCGCTTCGCCGGCATTAGTACATCGTGTGCGTCAGAGCTCTCCTTTGGTAAATGAAAGCCTTATTACGTATACTGGTTGGTTTTTGGCATAGCCGGGCAAAACAGCCGGAAGCACATCCAACAGGAGCCTCCTTTACTAAAGGAGGCGCGCCGGAGGCGGGAGGATTTGCTGTGCCGGC
>JALOTJ010000034.1 GCA_025457965.1 Spirochaetota bacterium
CAACCAGGTCTGTAACACCTTCGGGTTCGACAGAGCGACGGATACCACCAATTACTGGCGCACCAGACTTAACGGGCCGACGGGCTATGTGACCTCTGTCGCCCCGGCGCCGGACAACCTGCTGCTGGCCAATTACACGAATCCTCTAGGCTACAACGTTGGAGTTAACACCGCTGATACTTCGTACTACGGCGCGGTTGAGACGCTGCAGTTCATTGATGGTTACTACAGGTGACCTGATTTTCTCCCGTGTACCGTAACAGCGTGTACTTCGAACGATTAGCGGCCTTCCATTCAGATGGGGGCCGTTTTTTTACCCATGTGTCCGGGTTGTCTTTGCCAGTATGTTTGAGTTGTTGCATGCCGGCGGGAAAATACCGGTGCGCCTGAAATATTCGAAAAGACGTTCATTAAAAATCGTCATGCGGAATCGCATTACATTCCCCAATACTATCCGAGTCCGTCACACACGTTAAAATTTTATTTTCATACTCGAACTCTTTGCACAGGTACAGCCCGGACCGGCGAACCCACCGTCGCCCTGAAAATTCCGACCATTTTTTGGTTTTTTCGCGACATAAAGCCATAAGTATCTTGACTTCCTTGTAATATGTGTTCACATACAGGGGATTAATCGCCTGTCGCGGCTCCTCCGAACGGACGCGGCGGCAACGGGATATCCAATAACAATCAAGGAGGAGGTATGAGGAAGTTCTACAAACTGCTCGCGATTTGCATTATCCTCGTGTTCGCGAGCACTGTATACGGCGCCGTGTATGTGCCAACGAGGATCAACGGTTTGAAGGGCGACGTGGTGCTCTCACCGAATGGATCGGGCCCGCTGAGCGGTCTCTTCATAGTTCTCCATTCATACTGGAGTCATTCGGGTATGCTGGTGAACAACGGTTACAATATCCGTCATAACACCATGGATTTCCCGGCATACAACAAGACTTGGATAGGCTGCCCGACGACATTGAAGTCCGACCCCCTGAGCAATGGCGTGCCCGGCATGCTCACCGAGGACATCAACAGGACCTATAACGTCACCCAGAACTTCACCGCCGGAGGCGGGGTCGTGTTAAAACCCACCGCCGCCCTGGAAAGCTCGTACAGGCCCCTGCTCAACACGGTCGCGGACAAGATGGCCTACATGGACGCGTACTATCGCCCCTACGGCTATGCCAACTTCTTTCAGATGGACAACAGCAACGTGAGGGTAAAGGGACGCGGCGGCCACTGCTCGGGCACCAACTGGTTCGCCAACTATTTTGCCGGCAAACAGATGAACCTTCCGTTCCACAGCTCGCAGACCGTATACGACGCCGCTGTTCAGCTGTATAACGGCGTTCGTTCGGCGGCGCTTGAAGAGCTCGGGTGGTGCGGAAAGCTTTTCTGCGGCTCCGGATGCGCGGACAAGATGGCAAACCAGGTCGTCAACACCTTCGGATTCGACAGGGCCACTGACACCTCGAGCTACTGGCGCACCAGGCTCAACGGACCGACCGCTTATCTTACATCGGTCGCCCCCGCTCCGGACAATCTGCTGCTGGCCAATTACCGAAACCCGGCCGGTTACTATCCCGGAGCCCAGACCGCCGACTCGTCATACTATGGCGCTGTCGAGGGTCTGATGTTCATTGACGGATATTACAAGTAATACGCTTGCGTCGCGTTCGGTGAAACGAAGGCACGCTTCGTGACTGATTGGCGGCCTTCCATTAGGTAATGGGAGGTCGCTTTTACTTTTCCCGGGTGCCATCATTCCCGGCTCCGCGGGAAATTTCCTCGCATGGAGAGTTCGGCATGGATTTCATCAAAAAACACAAATGGACGCTGCTCGTTGTCGGTTCAGTCGCATTGATCGGTCTGATAATTTTACTGCGCGGCGGCGGACAAAAAGAAAGCGCGCTCGCCGAAAAGGACCCGGCCTCTGCGATGAATTTCTATATGAATCTTTTCTCATCGTCGCCGGGCGAAACCGAGATCGATCCCTCGAAGGTCGGCACTTTCGAGGTCGAGCGCAAGGATTTCATTAAAAAGATCCATCTCGAAAAAGAGACCGTATGTTCCGGCGACGATTTCGAGGTAAGGGTCGATGCGCGCGACCCCGACGGACACGACAAAGACCTCATCTTCAAGGTCGCCGAAAAGATTGGGAACCCGGTCATATTAAAATATTACGGCGAAGGGACGCAGGATATCGTGGTGACGGTGCGCGACTACAAGCGCATCGACACCAAAACGGTCACGGTAAACGTGGTCAAATGTCCCGACAGGCCGCTCGTTTACCTCAAGGCGAGCCCGCATCCGATGCGCCCCGAGGAAGGCGAGTTCGAGGTGATCAAGCTGGAAGGTTTCAGCGGCAGGACCCGTTTCGCGTGGGATTTCGGGGACGGCTCCACCAAAAATACCGACACGGGCTACGCGACTCACAACTATTTCGCTCGTGACCAGAAACGTTTCCACTCGACATTCACGGTCAAGGTTACCGTCACCGACGAAAAAAACACGAGCGCAACGGCGCGCACCACGATAGATTTTCCGAACATCCAGTGGATTTCCTCCCAGATGGGTGCCGCCACCATCCCCATCGTATATAACAGGTTCCCCGTTGTGAAGGACGGGGCCTACACGGTCGACGTCAACATGAAAAACATTCACAACGAATCACTCTCGCTTGGCGATGCCGAGGTTGAGTACGTTTCGTGCGATGGAGACCGGCCCGCCGAAACACGGGCCTACGGCGCCGGGGCGCTTCTTTCGCAGACCAGTATAGCGAGAAACGCCGTGGCTAACGCCACCCTGACGCTCACCGGCGGGATGATGCCGAAATCTACCTGTAACGTAACCATCAAACTGAAAGGCAGCACCCAGAGCGGCACCTCGGTCAACGCGACCATATATCTTACGATTCCGGTGAGCGACGAGGATTTAAAGTTAAAAAAGCACCAGGTGATCGACGATCCCGAGCTCGACCGCAAGGTGCAAAAGGCGAAGAAGTTGCTCGGCAAGGACTTTGTAACCGTCGACGAGCTTCGCACGCTTGAAAAAGAAGGGAAGCTGTAACGGTGTCTCGAAAAAGTTCCGGGGATAGAGGGCTTTGGGCGACTGACGCCATCGTTCTCCCTCTGTTCACACTGTTTTTTCTTTCAGGTTTCACCGGCCTGGTTTACGAGGTCGCGTGGGTGCGGCTGTTTACCGGCGTATTCGGCAATACCACCTATTCGGTAACTGCGGTGCTTTCGGCGTTCATGGCGGGACTCGCACTGGGAAGCCGCCTGTTCGGCAGGCTGATCGATACGCAAAGGCGGCAACTGCTCGTCTATGCACTGCTTGAGGCCGGTATCGCGGTCTCCGCGGTGCTTATTACGCTCACCGTACCCCTGCTCGATCCCATATATGGTTTCTTTTATAAGAGTCTCAATTTCTCCAACGCACTCCTCACGGCCTTACGGTTTGCCCTGTCATTTGTGCTGATTATCATCCCCACGATTCTGATGGGAGGCACGCTTCCGGTCATCGCGCGCTTCTTTATCCGGAACATAGGACAGGTCGGCACGAGAACGGGTATCCTCTACGGCCTCAATACCCTGGGCGCGGCTGCGGGATGTCTTTTAACGGGGTTCTATCTCATCAAGGCGTTTGGAGTACAGGAATCGGTTTTCATCGCCGCCCTGGTTAATATCATCATCGCCGCCTGTGTTTTTCTTGCCGCCCGTTTTATGCCGGTTGAAGAACCGGAAGATGCCGTTGATGTCATTTCGAGAGGCATCGATACCGCCACATTATCGACCGCCCGTATGCGCGTATTTCTGGCCCTTGCGGCGGGGGCCGGCTTCGTATCGCTCTCGTGCGAGGTCCTCTGGACTCGGTTACTCGTATTCATGCTGAAGACGACCGTGTACGCCTTCTCGATCATGTTGACGACCTTCCTCGTCGGAATCGGGCTGGGCAGTCTCATTTTCGCGCTCGTTGAACGCCGTTTCGGCATCAGGAACTATCTCAAACTCTGGGGATTGTTACAGTGGGGAGTCGCCGTTTCCGTATTCCTCTCGCTCCTGGCTTTCGGCGCTTTCGCCCGGACGCCGATAGAACCTTATACCACGGGGGGCACCTGGGCGGGGAACATACTGCAGGCGAACCTCCTGCCTTCGATAATCGTCATGGCCCTCCCCACCCTCCTGATCGGGACCGCCTTCCCGGCGGCCGTCGCGGTACTCACCAGGCACATCTCGCACGTCGGGGAGTCCCTGGGAACGCTCTATGCCGCAAGCACGGCCGGGGCAATTATGGGCTGCGTCATTACCGGTTTTTTCCTGGTCTCCCTGGTTGGTACACAGATCTCATTGCTGATCATGGTGCTTATCAGTTGCGGCCTCGCAACCACAGCCCTGCTTCTGTCCGCCGGAGACGGCATCAAGCGCAGAAAGCCCGCCGATTCGACAGGACCGGCGCTGATCTCCGCATGGAGAGCGTTTGCGCCATGGCCCGCGGTTATCGCGGCGTTTCTCATCCTGCCGGGCGATTACCTGTTCCGCTATTATAATCTGGGCGAGGCGATGCACGACCGAACCTCGGTTATCGATTACGCGCACGAGGGTGTTGAAGGCATAACCACCGTACACCATTTCTCCAGCGGCCATCGCGTTATTTCGACAGGGTCGATCAACGTGGCCGGCACCGCGTTCACCCTTCGCACTACGCAGAAGCTGCAGGCCCATATCCCGATGCTTTTGCATCCGAAACCACGCCGTATATGCCAGGTCGGGTTTGGCAGCGGCGAGACCTCGCGCATCGTAACGTCATACGACATCGAGCGCCTCGACGTGGTCGAGATAAGCGCGTCGGTTATCGAGACCTCGGACCGTTTTTTCGGCGACATCAACGGCGGCGTGGTGCGGCACCCGAAATTTCGGCCGGTAATCATGGACGGCGCGAACTATTTGCGGCTGACCGGGGAACGCTACGACGTTATCATGAACGATTCAATCTGGCCGTACTACGCGGGCAATTCGGGCCTTTACACAAGGGAATATTTCCGCGCCGCGAAGAAGCGCCTTAATCCCGGCGGAATAATGACGTCGTGGATGCCGGTGGACATGGATATCTCGAGCTTCACGTCGCTCCTTAAAACCTTCCGCTCCGAGTTTCAGTACGTGAGCTTCTGGCTCGCAACGAGTCACGACAACCAGCATGCGCTCATCGCCGGTTCGGACGCTGCGTTCGGCATCGAGCCGGTCGCGTTCATCGAACGTTTCGATTTGTACGCGCGCAAGGACCTGGCGGAGATCGGGTACGCATCGCCTGCGGCTCTCGTTGACATTTACAAGTTCGACCAGGAATCAATCGACGAAATGGAACCGCGCGGCAGGCTCCATACGGAGAACGATCCGTACCTCGAGTTCGCCGTCTCGCGCACCACCATGCACGATCTGACAAACACCCTCTCGCTAATCAGGCTGTACAGAAAACCCGCAACGTCTCTCCTTTCCGACAGCGGCCGTAGTGAACGGCTTTATGTCGATATCGAGAGGATGGGCAGGGCCACCGGCCGCGTTCTTAACGCAATGGTGATGAGCAGCGCGAGGAACCCCGGCCACATGATCGAGATCCGGAACGCCCTTGCGATCGTACCGGACTATCCCGGCATCTCCACTCGCAGCGACGGCATCCTGATGGCGCCCCCTGAAAAAGAGGTGAGCGAGAAAACATCATCGCATTCCTCGCTCGTCGTTCGTGCGAGGGAACTTCTTCGCGAGGGTGCTTACGCGGGAATGATTGCGCCGTTGAAACAGGCGCTCGAGATCGAACCACGATCCGGCGAGGCGCTGACCCTGCTCGGCGAGGCCTATCTCAAGATGGGAAGGTTCGACGAAGCTACGATCTATCTGAAACAAGCGATCGACCACGGGACGGATATATTCGAGGCACATTACCACCTTGGCTGGATTCATCTCAGGAAGGGGGATCTCGATGCCGCACGCGGGGAGTTCCTGAAGGGCATACGGGCCAATCCCAACGCCTCCGAACTGCACTACGCACTGGGCATGACCTATAAATTCCAGAACAACATTCCCGACGCCCGGCGCAGCCTGAACCGGGCGCTTGATCTCACTCCGTTCGACGGAGAAATCAACTTTACGCTCGGACTGATTCACGAGGCGCAGGGTGATCGTTTCACCGCCCTCCAGTTCTACCGGAAGGCGTTGCGGCTGGAGCCCGGGCACGCGGGTGCCCGACAGGGTCTTGCTCGCCTTAACTGAAGACGGTCTCCTATTTTCAAATCGAGCAGGTACGTCCATGATCTCCTATCTTCTGTTAAAGTACAACGTCGATCCGGTATTGTTCGTTACGCTTACCAACTCCATTTATAACGGTCTTGTCGTACTTGCCGTCGCCGTCGGGCTTTTCCTGGTCTATCGGAAAATATCCTCCCTGGGCTATGAAGCGGCGCGGGTACGCCGCTTCTTTCTGATCATCGCCTTCATTATACTTCCGGCGGGATACGTCAGTTCGCGGGCAGCGAATATCTTTTATCATCCGAGCGAATTTTGGAGCTTTTCCCTCTTTTCCGACATTGTAAGTTCCCAAAGCTATCACACTTTTCACGCAAGCCTCGTGCTTCCCACGGTGCTGATAAGCGCTCTTCTCTTCGTCATGCGTTTCCGCTTCTGGGACGTTTCCGACGCGTTTTTCCTGTACATCCCCCTTTCCAATGCCATCGGAAGGGTCGCCTGTTTTCTCGTCGGCTGCTGCTGGGGCGGACCGATCGGGTTCTCCGTCTTCGGATTCGACTTCGATTTTTACAACCCGGTCCCGTTGTATGACATTGCATACAACCTTGGAATCTTCCTCGTTTTGCGCAAAATGCACGGGCGCCTATACGCCCCCGGTTCACAGGTTCGTTCGGTAGAGGGAGGCAAGGTCACCGCGCTCTACCTCATCCTTTACGGGGACGCGCGCTTTCTGATCGAGTTCATCCGCACCGAGTCCGTTGCCGCATGGGGACTCACCCAGGCCCAGATCGTCATGATCGTATTTGTGGCGATCGGTTCCGTCATACTGGCCGGCCTGGCGCTGAGAAACCGTTATGCCGAAATACCCGAATCCGACAGGCCGCTGTACGGCACGCGCCTGGCCGCCGGAGGCCTTATCGTTTATTTCGCCCTGTTTTTCATCGTCATCGCCCTGTTGATGAGGGCGGGCCTCGTCACATGGCCGCTTTTCCCCGTAGAAGGCGTCATGGACGCCTGGAAAAGAATACCTTCATACCTTCCGGTTTTCTTTCTCGAAACTGCAGGCCTTCTTTTTATGGCGGGTATCGGGATGCCATTTTCATCCGCCTTCCGGATCGATTACCGAAAACTGATGAACCCGTGGTTTCTTTTCGGCCTCATCGGGAGCCTTGCCTATACGGTTATCCTGCTGGGCTCGACAAATTATTCCCTGCGTGGCGCGGAATTCTGGCCGCCGGTAATCGTCATCAGCCTGCTCAACGCCTTCGCCGAGGAGGTCTTTTTTCGGCTGGCATTTTACCGCCTGCTTCGGGGTTCCGGGCTCGGCGTCGTTCAGGCCGTCGCGGCGCAGTCGGCGCTTTATTCCACCATACATCTTGCGGTCGGCGGACCCGTTTTCTTTGCCCTGAGCTTCGTTTACGGCATGGTACTTGGCCTTGTTTTTGAAAAGACCGGGAGCGTTATTCCCTGCATAATCTGCCATTTCATAATCGATATCGGTGTGATCGGCCTGCCGATGATGATGTACTGATTCGGTCCGCGTGCACATCCCTTCCCGGTGGGTCTTCATCCGTCCGGACGCGCTGAATCGCCCGCATATTTAAAATACGGTTGAATTTTTGCAAAGCGGGATGCGATGCTGGTGCTGATAACTCGCGCGATCCCGAGTTGTTTTCGATTTTGCATCATTCACGTGACTGGCTCTCCTTCACGGGAGCGCCGGTACAGGCGTACCCACAGCGTTACCATGCTGGAACCTGAGGAGGCCTATGCTATGAAAATACCGGGTATTATCGGAGGCGTCGGGCCTGAGTCGACGATAGACTACTATCGCACAATCATCAACCTCTACCGCGAGAAGTACGATCCTGACGGGTATCCTGAAATTGTAATCGCGAGCATCAACATGACCAGGATGCTTGCGATGATAGAGGCGGCCGACATGGCCGGCCTTGTCAGGTACCTGCTGCATGGCTTCGCGAGGCTGCAGGCCGCCGGGGCCGACTTCGGCGCCATAGCCTCCAATACGCCGCACCTGGTTTTCGCCGAGCTCCTTGAGCGCTCCCCCCTGCCGCTTATAAGCATAGTTGATGCGACCACGGCGAGGGCCGCGTCCGCCGGGATCAAGAGCGCGGCCCTGCTCGGTACCGCATTTACAATGCGCAATGACTTTTACCGGATCGCGTTTGAGCGCGAAGGCATCCAGCTCCATGTTCCGAGCGCGGACGAGCAGACCTACATTCACCGGCGGATATTCGACGAACTGGAATTCGGTGTCGTGAAGTCCGAGACCCGAACCGGTTTTGATGCGATTATCGACCGCATGCGTGTTGACTGCGGGATAGAAGGGGTTATCCTTGGCTGTACCGAGCTGCCTCTTTTATTTGCGGAACCGTCAGGGCCCGGAGGGTTGCCGTTTTTCAATACCGCCCGGATCCACATTGAGGAAATAGTCGCCGCCATGGCGCGATAGTTAATTCGATTAAACATACTGCCATTTAAAAAAACTTCGGGGATCATCGGATGGATAAAAAACAAAAGGCGCTTTCTCTGTTCAGCAGCCATTATAACTGCGCTCAGTCAGTGTTCACCGCATTCGCCCCCGGGCATGGCCTTTCCGAAGAGGCCGCTCTCAAGACGGCGTGCGCCTTCGGCGCCGGCATGGCAAGAACACAGGGAATCTGCGGCGCGGTGACCGGCGCCTTTATGGTGATTGGCCTGCGGCATGGAAAATATCTCGCCGATGACGAAACGGGCAAGGATTACACCTATGATAAAGCCCGCGAGTTTGCCGGGGCATTCGCCCGGCTGCACGGTTCCACCGTCTGCCGCGAGCTTATCGGAATCGATATATCGACCCGGGACGGCCTTCTCCGCGCCCTTGATGCCGGCCTGTTCGAAAGCCGCTGTGCCGTGTTCGTCCGCGACGCGGTGGCACTTCTTGAGGAAATCGACTGAGGGGACGCCGCGGGAGGAATATCGAACCGGTGCCGCATACCATGATTTAGCGAGTGCCCCGCTTCGATATCATACTCATTCCCCTTCGGTTTCAGGAAGGCCTGTTTTGCGAAAAATGAATTGCATTAAATCACGGCCGTGCCCATAAAATCGGATGTGCGCGTCGCTCTTTCATTCCGGGCCGACGGCCCGTTTCAAACGGAGAAGCCGATGAACGATACGAAACATCAAGAGTACCTCCTGAAATCGGTTATCCGAAGCCTGTACGACCCCACGGCCTATTCGAACCTTGCCCGGCGTTCGGCCGGGCAGGCGCTGATCTACCTGCTGGTATTCTCCCTCCTGTGCGCGGCGATCGCGGCCGTTCCATTGACCCGCGAAATCAACGCCTCCCTTCTCGAGGCGGGCCGTACGTTCAGCGCTGAATTTCCCGATTTCATCTTCACACCCCAGGGCTTCAAGGTAAAAGGGAGGGTCCCGGTAATATCCGCCGAGGACCAAAACTTTGTCTGGGTGTTCGATCCTTCCGGAAAAACGGACGAGTCCATACTCGACGGATACCAGAAAGGCGTTTATCTCTCCAATGAGGGAGTCCTGTATAAAAAGAGCGCGTACGAAACAAGGCATTACAGCCTCGATTCGCTCAAGGAATACGCACCCATTACGAAAAACGACGTTGAGCAATGGATCTCATACCACTGGGTGCTGACGGCGTTCATCGTATTCCTTTTTTTGTCGTTTTCCGTAACCGCCAAGGTGTTCAGCGCCCTTATCGTTTCCCTCCTCGGACTCTTCGCCGGCGCCGTGACGAAGCGGCGGACTTCATTTGACCTTTTGTTCAGGCTTGCCATGTACGCGTTGACGCTGCCCATAATTATTAAGACCGCGGCGTCAGCCGCCGGAATTGATATTCCATGGTTTTTTGTCTTCTATTACGGTATCGCACTCTTTTATCTCCATCGCGGGGTCGCGGCCGTTCCGGTCCCTCCTCCAGACGGTGCCGGAGCGGACAGACCGGTCTGACTTGTTAAGGGAGCTCGGGTGCGACCACGCCCGCCGCTCCGCATCCATGCCTGAGCGGACCGCAGGCGGGGTACGATTCCGATGAAACTGAGCGATTGCAGAAAGTGCAAATTTTACGATGGCGAGATCGACGGCAACACCGTTTGCTGCCGTTTCTGGAACACGGTTGATTATCGGCTGATAGTGCCCTGCAAAAGCGGGGAGGCCCAGGTGATCGTATGCCCCTCCGATGCAATGGCGTCCGTCTGATCCGGTGTATACTCTAAAATCCCCGCCATCCGTGTGTCAGTGATTCCCTTACAAAATACTTGCGCTTTTTACTTATCGTGCTAAGCTGTGCGGTACCGGGAACCAGGGGAGTACATCGCAATGAAACGACTTATCATACTCATGCTCATCCTCAGCGTACAGTCGCTTGCGGGCACCTCGCAATTACTCCATGCCGCGTGTGAAGGAAACTGCATCAACGGCAGGGGAAATTATACGTTTGAGGACGGCCGCCGGTATACAGGCGAATGGAAAAACGGCCTGCCCGACGGCGAAGGGGCGTGCGTGTATCCCGATGGGTCCCGGTACGAGGGACGCTGGAAAAACGGCGTGATGCACGGCCAGGGAACGATCATTTATCCCAATAACCGGAAATACTCCGGCAGCTGGGAAAAGGGAGAATGGCAGGGCGAGGGCAGCTACGTCTATGCCGACGGAAGCCGGTATTCCGGCGGCTGGAAGAAAAACATGCGTCATGGCAACGGTACCTTTACCGGCTCCGATGGTGTACGATATGCCGGTGAATGGAGAAACGACATTCGCCACGGTTTTGGCTCTCTCTTCTTCCCCGACGGCCGCATGTACAGCGGCGAATGGGACAACGATCGTCAGAACGGCTTTGGAATCTGCGTGCTTCCCGATGGAGAGAAATACCGCGGAGACTGGAAGGACGGCAAACGCCATGGAAACGGTACCTGTCTTTTCCCCGACGGCAACAAGTACACCGGCAACTGGGAGGAGGACCGCGAGCACGGTGACGGCACGCTTATCATCTATCCAATGGGAATCGAATACCGGGTAAGAATGGAACGGGGAACGCTGGTGCAGATGAAGCGCAAGTACTGAACCGGTCTGATTTTATCCGGATAACGCAACACCGCACATCGGTTCCGCCACGAAATGCTATTAATCCTCGGCGGCTTTCCCTATCGCCTCGATTATCCCGTTGGTCTGGGTCGGCGTTATCAGAAGGCTCGGGCGTATCAATACCGACGATGTATCCACTTCCCCGGTCTTCACCAGAACGCCGGACCGGGCGGCCGACCTACAGAACGCCAGCGCATTCGCACGGTTACCAAGATCGACCGCCAGGAGCAGCCCCGCTCCGCTCACCCTTCCGATTTGACGACGTCGCCCCCGTAGCGCTTTTTCAAGTCCCGAACGCAAACGACGCCCCATCGTTTCCGCGTTTTCCCATGGCCGCAACCGCTCGTAGAGCTCGAGCGCGGCGATGGCGGTCATACAGCCGATGTCCGAACCTCCGAACGTGGACAGGTGAATGAGCGGATGCCTGTTCATGAAGCGGTTGAGCTTTTCCGTGAAAACCGTCGCGGCGATGGGAAAGACGCCCGCCCCCAGCGCCTCTCCGATTACAAGGACGTCCGGAACCACGCCGGAATATTCCAGGAAAAATTTTTTTCCCGTGCGGCCCATTCCCGACTGGGTCTCGTCGAACACCAGTACGGCCCCCCGGGCATCGCATAACCGGCGCAGTTCTCCCAGGTATTCCGGGTACGCCGCCCTGCAGCCGTTTTCCGCCTGCATCGGCTCCAGTATTACCGCCGCAGTACCGTCGGTCACCGCCTTCGCCGCGGCGGCGAAATCACCGAAAGGGATGATGTCCACACCGGGCACGAGCGGGCCGTAAATCCCGCGATCCGCCCGTTCCGAAAGGCTGAGCGCGAAACCGGTCTGCCCGAACCATGATCCGTCGACGGTGACAATACCGCCCCTGCCGGTCGCCCCCCGTACGAGCTTACAGGCGAAATCAACGCTTTCACCGCGCGTCACACTGAAGACCACGCAATCCAGGCCGTGGGGCGAAAATGCGGCGACTTTGGCCGCAAGCGCGGCCTTTTCCCGCGAGATCATCGGAAAATTCCCCTGGTCTGTCTCCCGGAGCGCCTTCTTGAACGCGGCCGTCACCCCCCGCGGTCGGCGACCCAGGTTATGCACTGAAGCGGATGTTATGCAGTCGATGTATCGTTTACCCTTCTCATCGTAAATAAACGCCCCTTCGCGCTTACCCTCGACGATATCCAGTCCTTCTGAGCGCATACTGTCAAGCGCCGCGCCCGGAAAAAACCGCCGGTACTCTTCAATTAACATTCTCCTGCTCATGGTGGCGGTTTTCATTTGTTCCTTCCTCCGAGTCCGGGAATTCTTTCAACGAGGTCCTCGGCGCTCCTCAACCAGTTAAAAAGCAGGGTCTGGACGCGTTCATTATTAAGCAGGTTCAACAGAAAGGGTACCCGCGCGGCCGGGAGCGCGATCGGCAGGATCGATTTCATGGCCCCAACGGCCGCGCGCGTCGCGGCGATGATCTCATCGATATCTTCGTCGGAGGCCACAAGGGGCGGCATGAAGCGCATTACCTGCGGAGCGTTCCCGGAGTAGGCCGCGAATACGCCGTTTTTTGCGAGAGCGTCGGACATCATGGGCCCCATGAACTCATGGATGTATTCTATGCCGATCATAAGCCCCAGCCCGCGCACCTCACGGATTATGGCCGGGTTTTCCCGTCGAATATCCTCAAGCGCCGAGTATAGCCTGGCGCCCGATCGTTCGGCTTTCTCCCACAAACGCGTTTCGCGCATGAACCGTATTACGGCAAGGGAGACGCAGCAACCGATATCGCTTCCACCGTTATATGATGTGTGGAAATCATGGTGTTTTTTCAAGAATCTGTTGATAACGGGGAGTCCCCGGTACAGTACGGCGCCGTTCGGATAGACTCCACCGCCGATTGATTTCGCCAGGGCCATTATGTCCGGGACCACCCTCGAATGTTCGCACGCGAAAAAACGCCCGGTACGACAGAACCCCGTCTGCACCTCGTCGAATATCAGCAGCGCGCCGTGCCTGTCGCACAGCCTTCTCAGCTCCCTGAGATATTCATCATCGGCCGCGAAAATTCCGGCTTCACCCTGAATTGGTTCAATGATGACGGCCGCGGTTTTTTCATCAACCGCAGAGGCGATGGCTTCGGAATCGTTAAAGGGAACGAACCGGAATCCAGGCATGAGCGGTTCGAAATAACGCCTGTAATGCTCTTTTCCGTTGGCCGAAAGCGCAAAACCCGTGTGCCCGTGGTAGGCCTTGACCGTGGAGATGACCGTCGGCCTGCCGGTCGCTCCGCGGGCCAGTTTAATCGCGCAGTCGATGGCATCGCCGCCCCCCGACGCGAAAAACACGCGGTCCAGGCCTCTGGGCGCGACTTCTACAAGCTCCCGTGCCAGGGCCGCCTTCCAGGGCGACAGCAGCATCCAGCTCCCCATGTCGAGGGAATCAAGCGCCTTCTCGAGAGCCGCGAGCACCACCGGGTTCCCCCTTCCGACGTTAAAACATCCCGCCGAGGTAAAGCAGTCAATCATGGTCCTCCCCGTTGCCTCGTCCGTGAAGCGGATGCCGCGTCGCATGGTCTCTAACACATCGAGATGCCCGGCCTTGAGATATTTTACCTGTCCCCTGTTGATGTGCCGCGCGAACTGTTCTTCTATGCGCTTTTTCTCACCGCGCCCCAGCACGGCACCCTTTCCTGACGACTTGGCTCGCATGTATCCCCCTCGAGGCATAAACAGCGGACACCGCCGGCGACCGCTTGGACAGGTTTATACCGTGCGAAACTCCATATGTCAATATTTATTGTATTTTTGGGCCTTGCTGGCCGGAAGGCCGAATCATGCGTCGAGAGTATCCCGATCGTTGCCCCGTCGGGCGTCCCTTACACGCGGGAGCGGGCCGAAATACTGGTGAAGATAACACCTGATTTTTGCATTGTAAAGCTTTCTGTTTTTGTCCGCCTTTCGGCCGAAGTGTTTTTCGAAATCGGGATGCGCGGTAAGAACGAAGATCGACCACGAATCGAGAGCACCGAAAACCCGGCCCATCTGGCGGTAGAGCGCCGCCACCTCGTCGCTTTCACCTATCCGTTCGCCATACGGGGGGTTGCAGACGATGCAGCCGTACGGCTTTTTGGAGCTGAACTCCTCCAGTTTTTTCTTTTCGAAAATGATCCGTTCCGCAACGCCCGCTGTCGCAGCGTTCTCGCGGGCCTTCCTGAATACGCCGGTATCGATGTCCGAAGCGTATATGGAAAAATCCACCCGGTGGATCGACGAACGCGCCTCTTCGCGCGCCTCGACCCATACATTTTTTTGCATGAAGGGCCAGCGTTCCGACGCGAAATCGCGTCCCAGTCCCGGCGCGATATTGGCGCCGATGAGGGCCGCCTCGATGGCAATGGTCCCCGAACCGCAGAGCGGATCCGCGAATGGACGCGATACGTCCCAGCGGCTGAGCAGAACCAGCGCCGCTGCCAGTGTTTCACGCAGGGGAGCCTCCCCTGTGCCCTTACGGTATCCCCGCTTGTGAAGACCGGGGCCGCTGGTGTCGAGCGTGATCAGCGCCCTGTCGGATGAAAGCGAAAGTTCGATTGTAAATAGCGGACCGTCCTCCTCGAAACGTTCGCGCCGATATTTTCGCGCCATCGCCTTCACTACCGCCTTCTTTATGATAGACTGGCAGGCAGGCAGGCTTGTGAGCTTCGATTTTACCGAACGCGCCTCTACGTGCATTTTCCCGTTCTCGGGGATGAACCGCTCCCATTCGATAGAATACGCCCCGTCGAAAAGCGCGCCGAAATCGGCAGCATCGTATTCGCCCATGTGAATCTGGAGGCGATCGGCCGATCGCAGCCACAGATTGCATCGGGCGATGTCCCGCTCGTCGCCCCTGAAAAATACCCGCCCGTCCCCGGTTTTCAGATCGGCGTATCCGAGGTTCCTCAATTCACCGGCCACCACGGATTCGAGCCCGAAGGCGCAAACAGCTACCAGGGTAAATTTCTCCATTACAGATCCCTCCCCTTCCCCGAGTCCGCTAATTCGACGAGATCGCGCGGATAGGGATCGAAACATATCTTCCGAGTAATGCGAGAATGCCTTCCGAAAAATCCTTCATTTCTTTCGTAACCTCTCTGCCCGTTGACGGCCGGTAGAACATCTTTCGTCACTCGTCCATGACAATACGTATCGGCAACCCGGGCACTCCCAGGCCGATTTCCATCTCGGTACGGACCGGGATGAATCAACATATTTTTCCATTTTATGGATGAATTCACCCGGCATCACCTGGCCGTTGTACCGGCATGTCGCACATCCGAGACATTTACTGACGACGACCGTCGGTCGCCTTTTTTCCATCGCGTCGCACCCAGTGGTTTTCTTTCGCGGTGGATGGTTTCACGTCGCCGACCGGGCCCATACAGGGACGGACCGGTCATTATCGGGGCATCCCTCTCCGGGTCAACTGATAATGGCATCGGACCGCCGGCCCCCGGCGTTAACGATACGCTCCCGGTCTCACGGGCGAGCATCCCGCAGGGTGAATCCGGGGAATTTCTACCCGGCCTGGCGTCCGCGAATAAGATCGATGTCAAGCGGCAGGGGCTTCCCCGGGTCAATAATCAGCGATATCGCGTTGCCGGTACAGTGCTCCTCGCAGAGCCCGCAGCCCGCACAGCGTTCCCGGTCGAGGCTCCATTCGCCGTCGACGAACCGGATTGCGCCGAAATGACAGACCGCGGCGCATGCGCCGCAGTGTTTGCACCGCGCAGAATCGCGATGTACCGCATATCCTGCATCGGCGGCCATAGAGAGACCGGGATCGAACCGGCGCGCGAAAACAGTCGCCTTCAGACTCACGCAGGTATCCGGGTGACAGTTACAGATAACACCGGTAGAGCCGCCGGTCGCCACTTTGAAGAAGGCCTGCGTTACATATCCCATACCCCTGAACCGATTTACGATTGAAAGCGCTTCCTCCCGGGATATCCTCCTGGCGTTGTATTTTTTACCCAGGCGTTCCACCCAGAATCGGGCGGTCGTCTCACCGACACAGATGCATGAGCTCAGCGTGTCGACCGTAGCACCCAGCGTCTTCTTGCACGGACAATCCATCACCGCGATATAGCCGGGGTTGTTGAAGATCACGGAATGAGCATACCTGTACGGGACGATGTCCCTGTTCCGCTCGCCCACGATCCTTACATCCTCGTCGAGCGTAAGGATCTTCCGCGCATCGCTTCCGGATAAAAACTTGGCATGATATCGATCGAAAGCCATTCGGATGATGGTTCTTAGCGGCCGCAGCCACGCGAATCGGGCAGCCAGGACGCGCAAGAGATGGTACAGCGTCCGGACGTAGGGGTAGTAATAAACAAAATAAATGTAATTGTGCGCCGCCCGGTCAAGGCGCCAGCCGTGTTTTCGAAGGAGCTTTCCGGTCAACCGGAGCATATCTTTCTCAAACCGCGCCTATCGGCATAATATAGAGCGGTGTCTCGTTTTCGCGCATTCGGACTGCGTATTTCACCTTGTCGTCCTGGAATGCGCCTATGGCGACCGTCCCCAGTCCAAGCGCCACAACCTGCAGGCATATGTTCTGGGCGGCATGCCCGGCCTCAAGCGTCGCATACTGAATTCCGCGCCGGGAATATTTTCCGGTGGCACGATCGAACACCGCGGCGATTATTATCGACGCGGCACCGCCCCGAACGCATTTCTGTCCCAGCGCGGCGGCCGCGAGCGATTCGCGCGACTCCCCCTCGACGACAGGTACGAGCTCGTGACCGAACATCGCGTAACGGTATACGCCCGCCGGCAGTCCGTCAACGGCACCGGCCACGCAGTAAATCTCGAGCGGGTACAGTCCTCCGGCCGACGGTACCGTCCTCACACCGCCGCCGCCGCTGATTCCCTGGGCCGCCCATAATACCTGAGAAACCGCCGCCATCGAAATCACCGAATCGCTGAAATTCCGTACCGATCTTCTGGAGCGAATTGCCTGTTCCACGGTCATCGTACCCGTAAGGTCCGGCGCTGGAAGCTTGATCGTCATGATTTTTCTCCTCGAATTATTGTACCATCACCTTTCGGAGCACCTGGACGGCGTTTTCGTGGCTGAACGGCTTTATCAGAATCTCTTCGAGACCATAATTTCGGTAGCTCGCCAGTGCCGGATCGTTTGAATAGCCGCTGGAAACGATCACGCGCGATCCGGGATGTTTGCTCTTTGGGATTCTCACCGCCGGAATTAGTCGAACCTGTCAAATGCATCTCCTTCAGCCGGTCAGAAACAGACCTGGCAACCCGGATGCCGTTCCCGGAGCGCAGACCTGATTTCATCCATTTCCGAACCGTCCATGACCGCTTCTACCCGGCTTGTCGGCCGGCCATCGGCGGTGGACCTGTGCTTCCATGAGAGGATGCGGCCGGGCACCATGAAATATCGGACCACCCCCGCCCCGCAGCACGCGCTGCCTGCGGTCGAAAACGCGAATACACAGAGGACCTCTCCGAAGGAGACCGGCAGGCGTATTTCTTCAATCAGCCCGTAGCGCCATGCGGGCGAATCGACTACATCCCCGGCCTCGGCGTGTACATATTCGGTAGCACCCGCTCTCAGTGTTTCCATCGCAAAAATCAGTTCAGGCCGCGGATTTAGCCGAACCGTATCCCCCATCCACATTCTCCGCAAGTCCCATGAGTTCCTGTGCCGAAGCGGCCAGCTCGCGTGCTGTACCGGAGAGTTCCTGGGAACCCAGCGCCATCTCCTGGGTGATCTGGTTGATCGATGAAATGCCTTTTGAAATTTCCTCAAGCGCCGATTTCTGCTCCCCGGATGCGTTGACGATGCCTCCCGATTCCCGGAGCACATCGTCCATTGAACCGCTTACCGTCCTGTTAAGCGCAAGGTCCTGCTGCGCAAGGTCGACCACCACGTCGATTCGCTTGCTGAATTCGGCGATCTGTCCGATCACGCCGTTAAGTGATTCGACAAATACCTCGAGCTGGCTGTAGGCCCTGGCGATCTCCTGGCTGCTCGAGTTGTACATCATGTTGATCGACTTGAGATTGTTCGAGGTGTTATCGGCGAGCTTGCCTATCTCATCGGCCACCACGGCGAAACCGCGTCCGTGGTCTCCGGCACGGGCAGCCTCGATCGCCGCGTTGAGCGAAAGAAGATTGATCTGATCGGAGATGTCCTCGATTATTCCCACCGTTTCCTGTACCCCCTGGAACTTCGAGGTGGCGGTTGCCATCATGGAAAGGGTATTCCGAATGTCGGCACGCGATTTCTCGATCATCTCGTTGAGAATATCCCGTATTCCCAGGGCCTCCTTCATCTTTTCGCCGGCCTGCGACACGATCTGATACAGGTTGCCCATGTTCCCCTTTACCCTGTCCGAGAGATCCGACTGGCGGCGCGCCATCGTGTACACCCCCTCACCGCTGGCGGCCACCTCCTCGACGGTAGAGGTAATCTCCTCGATCGAGGCCGCCTGAGTCTGGGCGTTGTTGGAAAACGAAGCGGTGGTTGACGCCATTTCCTCGGTGGAGGCCGCCAGGCGTGTGGCCACTTCGGATGTCTGCAGGAGTATGCTCCTTATCTTTGCCGCATTTCGCTCGATTTCCATGCCGGACATCACCACGAGCGCATGCGCCTTTATGCTCATATCGAGGAAGGTATAGCAACTCACACCCATGACGATCATTGCCAGCGACCCGTCCTGGATTACATCCACAACCTGGGACCTTACCAGTATTCCGGATCTACCCCAGTCCAGAACCAGGAGGACAAGGGTCACGATGTTCGCGACCGTATAGATAATTACAGAAGGGCGATCCGTTATAATCGTGACAATCGCCATGATCGGAAACAGCAGCATCAGGGTATCAATCACGCTGACCAATTCGGCCGTCCCGATCGTGGTATGACATACAAACCATACCGCGGCGTTCATGGGTATCAGCATGAAGTGCGGCGCAATCCTGATCATTCCCTGCTTCGTCAAAACCAGTGCGGCAAGAAGAACCACCTGGATCGCAAGCGCCGCGGTAACCGATTCGTTCACTCCCTTGCCCTGGACCACCCCTACCGAGAAGGCAAGCGCGAGCAGACCAATCGCGAGAGCGAAATAAATTATAACAATCACCCGGGCCTTCTGCCGCTCGTGATAACTCCTGTCCGCGTATCTTCCCAAAAAGAAATCGCCGATTATAGCTCCCATATCATGCTCCCGATTATAATACTTGCGCAATCCAAAGATCAAATATAGAATATAGAGGACGGTGCATTACAGTGAACTGATATACAATGAGCTTTATCAGAAATTTGTCCATAATAATATTCACCCGCATACGCTGCAGAAAATGCGGCGTATATACCCCCCGTCTTCAAAGGGGCAGGACCCTCATAACCATGACTGGCGCAAAGTCTATTCCAGGCACACGATGAATATTCTGCTGACGGGCGCCACCGGCTACATTGGCGGAAGACTGATGAACCGGCTGCTGGCCGTGCCCGGCGTCCGACTCCGCGTACTGGCACGAAACCCGCGCAAACTGCTCGGCCGCACCGCCGGCGCCGAGGTGGCACGCGGAGATACGCTGGAACCGGAATCACTCACTGCCGCGCTGGACGGAATTGACACGGCCTATTACCTCGTGCATTCCATGGCCGCCGGCGCCGGATTCGACGGGCTGGACCGCAGAAGCGCCGAAAACTTCCGCGACGCCTGCATTGCCTGCGGAGTGAAGCGCATCATATATCTGGGAGGGCTCGGGACCGAGGAAACCGGATCGCATCACCTGAAAAGCCGCATCGAGACGGGACGGATTCTCTCGGCTTTTCCGGAAAAAATACAGGCCTTGCATTTTCGCGCGGGCGTCATAATCGGTTCGGGCGGCGCCAGCTATGAGATAATCCGCCATCTCGTGGCCAAACTCCCGGTGATGATCACGCCGCGCTGGGTGAGCACGATCACCCAGCCGATCGCCGTCGACGACGTACTGGCATATCTCTCTGCGGCCAAAGACCTCGGCGTTTCAGGCAATCACATAATCGATATCGGCGCCGAACGCATGAGCTACGGCGGCATGATGAGTCGGGCCGCCCGGGTAATGGGGCTGCGGCGCCTCATGCTGCCGGTACCGTTTTTTTCACCGCGCCTGTCCTCCTACTGGCTTGCGCTCTTTACCCCGGTGCCCGTCCGTATCGCATCCGCACTGGTGGAGGGGCTTTCCTCCGAGACGATCGTGCTCAACGAGAACGCCGCACTGCTTTTTCCTGAGATACGGCCCATGCCGTTCGAAGATGCGGTGAGGCGCGCACTCTACGAGGAGGAACGGCGTCAGGTCGCAAGCCGGTGGTGCGACGGCGCGACGGAGGCCTCATGCGACACGGGGGATGCGGAAAGCCCCTCGGGGCCGGTACTGCGCATGACGGCTTCCGCGTTCATCGATCCCGGGAAGAAGAAAGAGGTGTTCGACGTAATCGAGGCCATCGGCGGCGAAAGCGGATGGTACGGTTTTAATTTTCTGTGGCGCGTCCGGGGGCTTGTCGACAAATTCGCGGGAGGCTACGGGCTCAGCCGCGGTCGAAGGCATCCGGACAGACTGCGCGTCGGCGACGGGCTGGATTTCTGGAAGGTCGAGGACATCGTGCGCGGCAAGCGGCTCCTGCTCCGTTCGCAGATGAAGCTTCCCGGCTCGGGCTGGCTTGAGTTCACCCTGCCCGCCGACAGGCTCGACATCACCGCGCATTTCAGTCCGCGCGGTCTCGGCGGATACCTGTACTGGTACCTCATGTACCCGGCACATTACTTGATATTCCGGCGACTCGCGCGGGATGTTGTCCGTCGTTCCCGACAGTCCCGCTGACCACGATACACCGAAGCGCCTTATCTAAAATAAAAACCCCGTTGATTAACGGGGTTAGGGATTCTGCCCGGCTAGGGTTCGAACCTAGACATTTCTGGTCCAGAGCCAGACGTGTTGCCAGTTACACCACCGGGCAATGATTGATTATACATTTCCGGCGGAGCGTTTTTTGTCAAGTATTTTCAATGAAGTGTACGGCCGGGCAGATGGTATCTCGCCCGGCCGCGGATATTCAATCAAACGCCTGGTCTGTCTTCCAGACCTCCCAGACCTTCCCCACGAGATCGGGCCCCGGCTTGAGCGTCATCTTGCCCGGTTTCCATCCCGAAGGCGTCGCCTCGGTCCCCTTGCTCTGACGAACAAGCTGAAAGGCCTGTATCTGGCGGATGGATTCGCTCACGTTTCTGCCCACCGGCGGCGTCAGCACCTCGAACCCCTGCACGATACCGTCGGGATCGATGATGAAACGGCCGCGTGTTTCAACTCCGGCATCCTCGTCGTAGATACCAAAAACCGCCCCAACTTTCCCGCCACCGTCGGACAACATGGGGAACGGGATGCCCCCCTTGACCATCTTCGATAACTCGGTATCGTTCCACATTTTGTGCACGAAGATGCTGTCTACGCTCATCGAAAAAACTTCAACGCCCATCTTCTGAAACTCGGGGTATTTTTCGGCAACTGCCGAAACCTCTGTCGCTCAAACGAAGGTAAAATCCCCCGGATAAAAGCAAAGGACCACCCATTTGCCGAGATGGTCAGACAATTTGAAATTGACGAACTTCCCCTTGTGATAGGCGGGCGCCGTGAAGTCCGGCGCTTTTTTTCCGACTTTAATCATGGCTGTTGGACCTCCTCTGGTGGTTTTTTCTTTTTCGGGCGGGTCGAGCATTATTTCTGGCTGTTCCCCGGCGACTGAACCCGTCGGCCGTGCGCATCCCGCGGGTATTTCCTCGGCCATCCTTAACCTCCTCCGACTTAAGTTTAACCTGAGTGTATGACGCCGATTGAACAATCACAAGCAATAATGCATAAAAAATAGATAATTATTATCATTAGCATATAAATAATGTTAATATTATATATTAACTATTCGGATTTTTAAAAATTTATAAGCCATTCTTCTTTTTGGCGATGCGCGGATTTTATCCGGACCTCATTTGTGACGTCACCTTAATCCGCACGCCGCCAAATGCCTTGACATGGCCCCGTTCACGTGCGATTGTACGAGTACCGGCATCGTGGAGGGAACGCATGGACCGGGAGTTCGGTATCATGATGAGGCGGGTTACCGGGCGCGGCCGTTACGGATTCGCCCTGGCGGCGATGGTTCTCTTCTTCACCATCCATCCGTCCTGCTGCTGCTCGTTCGATATGCTGAAAAACAGGGAAGTCTCGACCCACAGGGAAGTGTCCGACGGATTGCGGTCCGGCGACTCCGTCTACTTCCTGTACGATTACGTCCTCGCCGAACCCGGAAGCACGATCATTCCCCTGTATATGCACAGCCCCGGAAAAAGCTATTATGACGCGGTCCATCTCTATGCCTTCGATTCGGCGGGTAAAAAGATCGTTCGCCTGGCCGCGCTCAAGCCCACGTCCTCCCACAGGGGCCGGGGATCGGTAAAGGGGGCTCGATGGGCGATAAACGGCGAGGCCGTTTACGCGCTCTATCATACGGGATGGAGCGATGCCGGCGCTGAAATGATACACGACCTCTTCGAGTTCTCTCCCGGCAGGGGAATCGCCCGGGAGGTCTCCGGACCGGAGAAGAAAGCGCTTATAGAACGACTGTTCCCGCGGGAAGAGGCCCGTAAAGGCACCGGCGTTGATGTCGTACCGTCGTCACGCGTCCGATATCTGCTCGCGGGAATCGATGATGAGGCATGGAACGTACCCCTCCCGACCGACTATGCCGATTTAAGTGAACGGGACTGCGTGAAAGTACTCGTCGAGCAGCGGGGCGACGCCTTCTATCGCCGCGCGGCCCTGAGGAAAATTGCCCCGACGCTGTCCGAAATAATGGCGCGCGATATCATCAGATCGATGCTGAAACACAATTCATCGCTGCCGCGACATAAACAAATGACATACCGGCCACTTATGGAGGAATGGTCCGCCAGGATCGGCGTCCTGGCGCGATATAAAAACGCGGCCGCCGCCGGCGATATATTGCGCGGGGCCAAAGCCGGTTTCGTCGACGACGACGGGCGGACCGCCCTGATGATCGCCGCGTATTTCAACGATACCGCATTGCTCGCGAGCCTGATACGCGACGGCGCCGCGATTGACGCAAGCGACCCTGACGGCCGCACGCCTCTTATGTACTCGATCTTCGGAGTGGCACCGGGCGCGATGGAGTTCCTCCTGAAAAAAGGAGCTGACGCAAAGAAGGCCTCCGCCTCCGGCTGGACCGCGTGGATGTTCGTCAGCGGCACCGACCTCAGGGAAGGCTACCTCGAGCTTACCGGAAAATAAGCGGATAAAGAGCCCTGCTAAAGCCTGGCAGCGAACGGCTTCCAGATCGCCTTTATTTTACCGTTTCTCATTATGTATATCGCGTCGAACTGCATGATGGCGTCCCCCTGCAGGGGGTGATAAAAAACGTGATCCCCGATCTTAATGACGACACTCTTCGAACCATTCAGCATGCTCTGATTGGGAAGCATGTTTTCGTTCGGAGGACTCGCGGTGAGCGCGTTCACCGAGATCCCTGCCGGGGCGAGAATCCTGTCAGACCACCCCCCGCCGCTGACATAAAAGCTACGTGCCGTATTGGGGTCCCACCATTCAACGAGCGAATGAAAGGCCTCGATGAACGGCACGCCGAAGCCGTCGAGTATTTTAAGCACGGGCGCCGCGATGAAGAGGGCCGGGAGGTGTTCACCGAGCGTGAACACGTCGAATGTCGAGGGCATCACGAGGCAGGAACCGGCCGCGATGTCATTGACCTGAGAGGTTTCATTATACAGCGCATAGGTCGTGCTGCCGCCGCTGTTGAAAGTCAGGACTCCCCTGAAAAGCTCCGGATAGGCTTTCCTGCCGTATCTCACGAACTCCTCATAGCGCGCCATCGACTTCGCGAATTCCTTCCGTATCGCTTTCTCTTTCGATCCGACATAGAGCGGCACATGCGCGACGTGTCCGTCATAGCCCATGAACCCGGAAAAGACGAGCCGCCCCGAACTCTTCGCAACGATTTCCAGCATCCGTCCCAGCTCTTCGTTCGATCGAGCGCCCCCGCGGTGAAGCCCTACATCTATCTCGAGGTTAACGCGCAGTACGATACCGCGCCGCGCCGCGAAATCACGGTATTCCACCAGCCTCGCCTCGGAATCGACCAGCCATTGTACGGACCGCAGCGCCTCCTTTCTCAGGTGCGCCGGCAGAGCGTCATGGAAACCCGCAAGCGCCGCCACGGGAAACGGCCGGCCCGGCAGCATGTCGAGCCCGGGCCCGGCGGCCTCGAGGATCGTACGCATATGCGAAAGATGGAACGGCATGAGCTTTTTCGTACGGGCTTTTTTCATGACGTATAAAAGAAGATCCGGTGAGGGCAGCGACTTGGTGACGACCCGGTACTCCAGCGGCGGCCTGATAAACTTTCTCAGCACGGCGATATTCGAATCGACCCGGTCGAGATCGAGCACTATCGCCGGCTGGACCGTACCGGCGTCTTTCAGCGAATTATTGATCGCGGCAAAATACCCTTCATAGCCGCCCCCCCTGTCGCCGGGCCTGTAGAAAAGGACGACGACCAGAACCGCCAGGAAAGCGCTACCCGCGGCTGTCATGATTTTCATTTTTTTCGGCATGATTCCCCCTTTACGATGCATTCGCGAATAGCTCACTCTCAAAGTGATGGCTGTACGAAATTAACGTACCCTGAGGCTGGCGAAAATTTAACAGGAAATCGATGAACTGTACGAATAAATTAAAACATGGTTATCTCTCACCCAGCGCCCCGCTCGCTCTAGTCCCGCCCCTCGTCAAGCGAGAAAAAATCGACCGCCTCCCTGAGCTTCTCGACGATCGCGGCGGTGTTTTCAGCGGTGGCCAGCATCTCCTCCGCGCCTGTGGCATAGGACTGTGTCAGCATATTAACGCTGGAAACCGACTTCACTATTTCCCCGGTCGCGGTCCTCTGTTCGTCGGTCGAGCTCTTTATCTCCTCGGATCGCTTCCGAACGTCCTCGGCGGAGTGGTTAACCTTTTCGTTCAGCGCAAACTGCTCTCTCATCACCGCGGACAACTCGCTCATGCCCCCGCCTATTGAGTGTACGCCCGCCAGTATATTTTCGAGGGCGGATATCGTCTGTCTGACGCCGTCCATGCCTCCCTCTATCTCCTCGTTGTTTTTTTTGATAAAGCGGTCAATCTCATTGATGCTTGTGGATGTCTGTTCCGCCAGTTTCGATATCTCGTCAGCAACGACGGCAAACCCCCTGCCAGCATTGCCGGCGCGCGCCGCCTCGATCGCGGCGTTCAGCGCAAGGAGGTTTATCCTGTCCGATATGTCGTTGATGATCCCGGTGACCGCGATCATCTCTTTCGACCTTTCATTTATCGCGGACATGCTCTCGCGCATCCGGGAAAGCGATTGCTCGCCCGCCCTGCCGCGAGAGGCTATGGAATTGGATATGCCGAGATATTCCTCGAGTTTTCCGCCGGCCTCCTCGAGACTCGCGGAAAGCTTTTCCATAAGTAGACGCAAGGCCGTCAGCCTTTCATTCTGGCTGGCGGAGTTGTCGGCGATGTTTTCGATTCCGGCGCCGACCTCCTCGAGTGTACTGCTTATTTCCTCGGTGGAGGCCGCCTGGTTCTGGGCGTTCTCCGCGAACGAGGTCGTTGTGGCCGAAACCTCGCCGATTGCGGACATTATCTCATCGGAATACTCCTGGATGCGCTGTATGACCCCGAACAACTTCAACTGAAGATTGTTAATGTCAACCGTCATCTCGCCCGCCTCGTCGGTCGAGGTCATGGGCACGAAGCGCACGCTGAGCATTCCCTCCGACATCCTGTTGAGCGCGGCCTTTATGCCGGACAGATTGGTCTTGGTGGATTTCGCAAAATAGTACGCGCTGACAAGCACCGTCCCGAGCAGGAAAAAGCTTATAAATACTATATGAACAAAGAAATTATTCAGAACGATCAGGTTGTTCATAACCATATAAAGAAAGGTCGTGAAGATAATCATCGGGACCAGAAGGACCGCACCCAGCACCCACAGTATCCGGATAAATGTTCCGAGCGGCGAGTACCCCCCCGGGGGAATGGAAACGCCTGATAACCGGGGATCCTGTAGATACGGCGCGAGGCCCACCTCGGTCTGAAAATAGAAGAGACTCATGTTGATCGGAACGACCATAAGGGTGGCGACCGGCATGATGAACAGCGTAACCGTGCTAAGTACACCAAAATAATTCAGGAAACCCAGGGCCACCCCAACGCCGATCAGATATCGCATCGGTATGGCGAGCGCCTCCCTCATAGGCCTTCTTATCAGCCTTTTCTTATACTCAATGAATTCCTCGCTCGTCCGCCCCTGCGGTTTTTTGAGAGCCCTGAAAACCGGTATCATATCCGCCCATCGCAATATGTTGAAAATCAAGAATGCGGCTGCCGAACCGGCGCCGGCGCTTATCATAAACGGCATAAGCTTGTCGAGATAGTTGCCGCCGATTACGACAAAATACGCCAGCAGCACCACGGGGAATGAATAGGCGAAAAATTCAAGTGACAGTGTAAGCTTCAGCAGTGGAAATCGGTAGTTCATTTAATTTCCTTCCTTGTCGGGATACGCTTTATACCATCGAGTCAAACCATCTTTTATTGTATGTCAATATAAATATATCAGTGATTATATCATCCGATGTGAACTCATACACGGTGCCAATCATAAATGTGAAATTTCAGGGCTCATCATGCCCTCCGCTCATTATACTCATATGGCGACAGGCCTCCCTCGGGAAACGAATACCAATTTATGGTTGCAGAAAAACAGGGAGACATGAATAATGCGTGGATACCACGAGTGCGTATTCGTCACAAATTCCCGGAAATCCCGGATAATCCTGAAACAAAACATGAACTCCGAAACCGATTTACTCAATACAGCCGGATGTCAGTCCGATGCCATGCGGCAGCGCAACTGTTCCGCGCAGCGCCTGGTCTGCCTTCTTCGGATCAAGTCCAAGTCGAACAGCGATATCAACAGCTTCTGAAAATTTTGCGGAGGCCGTTTCCTTCACAATCCCAACCGCATCAGCGATGGAATAATTCTTCGGTTGAACCTTTTTGACAACCGCATTGAAACGTTTGCTATGTTTTTTCATTGTTTAAACTCCATCTCGCACAGTCTTAGTCTTCGACCGTAATACCCATGCTGCGGGCAGTACCGGCTACCATAGTCATTGCAGAATCAACGTTTGCCGCATTTAAATCCGGCATCTTTAATTCGGCAATTTCACGAACTTGTTTCTTTGTTACCTTCCCAACTTTATTACGGTTGGATTCACCGGACCCTTTTTCCACCTTTGCCGCCCTTAATAAGAGAGTAGCCGCCGGAGGTGTCTTTGTGATAAACGTAAACGATTTGTCGCTGAAAACAGTAATGACAACCGGGATGATAAGTCCTTGCTGGTCCTTTGTTTTCGCATTGAACTGTTTACAGAACTCCATAATGTTGACGCCCTTTTGGCCAAGAGCAGGGCCAACCGGCGGTGCTGGATTTGCCTGACCAGCAGGAATTTGAAGTTTAATGAAGCCTGTTATTTTTTTTGCCATAGCAAATACCTTACT
>JALOTJ010000035.1 GCA_025457965.1 Spirochaetota bacterium
TAAACGCGGGGCTCGAGATGTCCCAGGCGGTGTAGCCGCGGGCCTCGAAGGTGGAGCGGATGCCGCCGCTGGGGAAGCTCGAAGCGTCCGGCTCTCCCTGTACCAGCTGTTTGCCCGAAAAACGCTCGATTGGAGCTCCCTCGTCGGTAAACTCTATGAAGGCGTCGTGCTTTTCGGCGGTCGATCCGGTCATAGGCTGAAACCAGTGACAGTAATGCGTCGCGCCTTTTCCGATCGCCCACTCTTTCATGGCATGCGCCACGGCGTTTGCGGTTTCAAGGTCGAGCTTTTTTCCCCTTAACGTGGTATCTTGAAGCCGGTGGAAAACGGCCGCGGGGAGGTTTTCCTGCATGGTCAGGGCGCTGAATGTGTCTTCCCCGAAATACTGGGATACGGGGACGTTTTTCTCCCTTTCCGCGACATAGTTCCTGTCAACGGCGATGATTGTCTCAGAGCGTTTCATGGTTCCTCCAAAAAGAATGTAGTCTGTAATAACTAAAGTCCCCGGTACAAATTTGTCAAACAAGTACGGCGTTAAAACCCGGTATTGAAGACTTATTTAACATTGATTTAATATACATTTCCCGTATACCCTTTCAGCCGATCGCCTCCCCGCCGCGTTCCTGCGTGCTGATGCGCACGCATTCATTCAGGTCGAGTACGAAGATCTTGCCGTCCCCGATCGCCTCTTCGCGCGCACCTCGTATAATGGCGTTAATCGTCGGTTCCAGGTAATTATCGTTAACCGCGATTTCGAGCTTTACCTTGCGCAGCAGGTTTCCCGCCTCCTTGACGCCCCGGTAAACCTCGGTGATACCTTTCTGCCGACCGCAGCCAATGACCTCCGAAACGGTGCGGAGGTATACCTGCTCGGTGTCGAGCTCGCGCATTACGTCCTCCAGCTTGTGCGGCCTGATGATCGCAATTACGTATTTCATAGTGTGCCTCCTCTATTTTCTATACGGGGCCGTGCCCGCTCAGTCATGCAGCGTATAGCCGGTCTCATGGTGCTGGGTGAGGTCCAGGCCGATATTTTCATCCCGCGCCTCCACCCGCATCCCGACCAGTGAATCGACCAGCCTGTATAGTAAAAATGTCATGACCGCGGAGAAGAGCATCGCGACCGCGGTGGTGAGGAACTGAATCCAGAGCTGGTGGGCGTTGCCGTAGAACAGCCCGTCGGCTCCTGCCGGATTTATCGACTTTGTGGCGAAAAGTCCGGTTGCGAGCGCGCCTATGATGCCGCCGACACCGTGCACCCCGAAAACGTCGAGCGAGTCGTCATATCCGAACCATGCTTTCACTTTCGTCACAAAAAAGAAACAGGCAACGCCCGCCAGCATCCCGATAAGCAGTGCGGAAAGGGGAGTAACGTAGCCAGCGGCTGGAGTTACCGCAACGAGGCCGGCCACAAGGCCTGTTGCGACGCCCAGCATGGTTGGGACCTTGTTGACCATCCAATCGAGGGCCATCCAGGCCACTCCGGCGGCAGCGGCGGCCGTATTGGTGTTGACGAAGGCGGAAACGGCCAGCGGTCCGGCCGAACCGGCGCTCCCCGCATTAAAACCGAACCAGCCGAACCAAAGGAAGCCGGCCCCCAGTACCGCGAAAGGCAGGTTGTGAGGCGCCCTGCCGTGTTCGATACCCGTCCGCTTGCCAAGCAGAAGAACGAAGACCAGCGCGGCAACTCCCGCGTTGACATGGATTACCGTTCCTCCCGCGAAATCCAGGGCGCCCATCGAAGCGAGCCATCCGTCCTTTGCCCAGACCCAGTGCGCAAGCGGGTCGTAAACCAGGGAGGACCAGAGTATGGTAAATAGCAGAAACCCGGAAAATTTGATACGCTCCGCGAACGCTCCGATGATGAGCGCCGGGGTGATAACGGCGAACATCATTTGGAACGCCATGAATAGCTGGTGCGGAACGGTGCTCATATAGGTTTCGTGCGGCTCGAGGCCGACACCCGCCAGCCCCAGCCACTCCAGACCGCCGATTAAGCCGCCCTTGTCCGGGCCGAAAGCCAGGCTGTAGCCGAATAGTACCCACTGGATTGAAATAACGCAGAGAATGACCATGCACTGCATAAGGATGGAGAGGATATTCTTCTTGCGCACCAGCCCGCCGTAGAAAAACGCGAGCGTGGGTGTCATGATCATGACCAGAGCGGTAGCGATCAGTATCCATACTATGTCGCCGGTGTTCATTATCGTTCTTCCCCCGGAAATTATTTTCTTGAAACACAACAAAGCACGCGCCGGCGAACTGTCAATGTTCAGTATGCCGAGGATGATCATTTCGGCGGGAATTTAACACGACCGAAACAGAGATGATCGTTGCCGAGAGTGGTTGACAATATCGGGCGCATCTGTGCAAATCGATCAGGGCGCGGAATACGGTAAATTTATTTACTTTGTTACGGCGGTGTAAAATAATCTTTATCGCGCGCGTTGCCGGGGCGAATGGCCGGAATTTGGAATCAACGGACGAAATGAACAGAAGCGAAATAATAGACACGGCAAAAGCCCTCGGGCTCTCGCCGAACAAAAAGCTCGGACAGAATTTTTTGTGCGACGCCGGAACTATCGGGAAAATACTCGGCGCGGTCGGTGTTACGGAGACCGACTCGGTCCTCGAGATAGGTCCGGGGCTTGGCGCGCTCACGGAAGGTCTGCTCGAACGGGCGGGATCGGTGACGGCGGTGGAGATCGACGCCGGCTTCGTACGCTATCTTTCGAGCCGGTTTGCCGGAGAGAGTAAACTGAGGATCATCCATGGCGATTTTATCCGGATCCCTCCTTCAGGCGTTTTTACGAGGGCGGTATCGAACCTTCCTTATTACTGTTCGTCAGAGGTGCTCTTTAAGCTCGCTGCCGAATATCGCATACCTTCGGTATATGTCATGCTGCAGAAAGAGATGGCCGAGCGGATCGTGGCGGATCCTGGGACCCCGCAGTACGGCGCGCTGTCGGTCTCGCTCGGCATGTATTACCGGGCACGTTCGCTGTTCTCGATTCGGCCGGAGTGCTTTTATCCACGGCCTGATGTCGTTTCGCTATTTATCGAACTTTCCGCCAGGGATGATCTCCGGCTTGATGGAGACGGGCTGAATTTGTTTCACCTGCTGGTGAAATCGGCGTTCTGGGGCCGCAGGAAGACGCTCGCGAAGGCGCTTGCGGACTCGCCGCATATCGACCTGGACCGCGCAATGGTGATCGGTATTTTGAGAGAAATGGGAATTGATGAGAAAATTCGGGGGGAGAATATGTCCGTTGCGGAATATACGATTCTGACCGCGCGCCTGCAGGAGGCGATTCGTGCCGCCAATTAGCGATTCGGTTATTGCCGGGCTCATCGCCACGGTTCAGAAGCCCGCACGATATACAGGCGGCGAATTCAATCAGGTGATGAAATCCGGTGCGGACCTCCGAATGGCCGTCTGCTATCCCGACCTCTACGAGGTGGGGATGTCGAACCACGGAATACGCATACTGTATGATATCGCCAATTCCATCGAGGGTGTGGCGTGCGAACGAGTCTTCTCGGTCGATACGGACTTTGAGAAGAGACTGCGCGAATTCGGGATTCCGCTTTTCACGCTCGAAAGTCACACCCCGCTTGCCGAGCTCGATATCCTGGCCTTCAATCTGTCGCATGAGCTTCTTTATACGAATATGCTCCAGGTGCTTGACCTCGGCGGAGTCCCTTTCATGGCGCGGGAACGGAACGGTTCACAGCCGCTCGTAATCGCGGGAGGGGAATCGACGTGCAACCCGGCGCCTATGGGAGACTTCGTCGACGCATTTTTCCTTGGTGACGGCGAGGAGGGAATCCTGGAGATCGCCGCGTGTCTGCTGTCGGCAAAAAGGAAAAGCCTCACGCGTAATGAAAAGCTCGCGCTACTCGAAGAAATCGAGGGCGTATACGTCCCGTCGCTGCATCGCTTCATCCGCGAGGACGGCAGACTCGCCGCGGTCGAGGGGAATCGGGTGCGTAAAAGGTCGTACCGCGCACCGGCGCCGCATTTTCCGCTGCGCCCCATTGTTCCGAATATCCGCGTTGCACAGGACAGGGCGATTGTCGAGGTCACCCGGGGCTGTTCGAACATGTGCCGCTTCTGCCATGCCGGCTACTACGATCTCCCCTGCAGGGAGTATTCGCCGCGGCTTCTTTCCGACGGCATCATGACGGTCATCGACAACTCCGGATACGACGAGCTCACGCTGGCGTCGCTCTCCATCGGCGATTACCGGCACCTGGCTGAACTCCTGAACGAGATCCTTCCGCGGCTCAACGAGCGCGGGGTTTCGATCTCGCTGCCATCGCTGCGCGTCGATACGGGTACGCTACCGATCATCGAGCGGATATCATCGCTTAGGAGGGCCTCGCTCACCTTCGCCGTCGAGTCTGCCTCGGAGGAGATGCGCGCACTCGCGAACAAGAGGATATCCACCGACGACCTGCTGGCCATCGTCGCCCACGTCTTCGAGCGCGGCTGGCAGACGCTCAAGCTCTATTTTATGATAGGGCTCCCCGGATGCGAGAGCGTGGACGAGGCACAGGAGATGATCGTCCTTTTAAAAAGGATCGCGTCCCTTTCCAGGGGCAAAAAGGAGATCAATGTCACCGTCTCGCCCTTTGTGCCCAAGCCGCTGACACCTTTCCAGTGGGCGCGCCAGATGGACGCGGCCTATTTTCTGGATGTCGTGCGGCGGCTCAAGCGGGGAGTACCGCGATCGGTCACCATCAAGAACCACAACGTTGAGTCGTCGGTGCTCGAGGGGGTGCTTGCCCGCGGCGATGAGCGTCTCGCGCACGTGATACTCGGCGCGTACCGCGACGGGGCGCGTCTGGATTCCTGGAGCGAGCATTTCAAATACGGCATATGGGAGAAGCGGCTGAACGAGGCCCTTCCGGAATGGAATTCGCTGCTGGAACCGCGGCCGGAAAGCGAGGTCTTTCCGTGGGACGCCGTCGAAACGGGATTTGAACGGCTTGTCGAGCTTCAGAGGAAAATGCCCGGGGACACGTCGATTCTCAAAAGGAAATCGCAACGCCCCGCGGGCGTCCTTACGGTCGACGATCACTCGGTCGACGCGTTCGAACGGAAATACGCGGTTGTAAAACGGGCAAGGCTCCGACTTTCAAAAACCGGTTTCGCGCGCTACGTTCCGCACATCGATTTCATGGAGATCGTGAAGCGCTCCCTGCGCATGGCAGGGCTTCCCGTTTCCTTTTCCCAGGGATTCAACAAGAGGGAGCGGCTCGCGGCGGGGTATCCACTGCCCCTGGGCGTGGAGAGTACCTGCGAGATGCTGGACGTCGATCTCTATGATGACCTTGATGTCTCTGATATCCCGGGAAAGATGAACGAACGGTTTCCCGCGGGCATACGGGTCGAGTCGGCCCACTTTGTCGCCGCCAGAGAAGCGCTGATGGCCGTAACCGGCGCCATCGAGTATTCGGTCGAAACGGACGATGCGGCAATCGTTGAAACCATGAGACGAAATATCGAGGCGCGAATATCTTTCCAAAAGGAGACCAAAAAGGGCTCCTCAACGATCGAGTTCGGCGAGGCGGTCATCGATTTCCGAATTGAAGGCACAACACTGACCCTGCTTCTTCCGGCGGGCGACGGGCACTCGCTTCGTATCGACAGGGCCGTCATGGCGCTAGCGGAGATTCCCATGGAAGAGCTTCACCGTATTCGTCTGACGCGCCGGCGGCAGTTTCGCAGAACGGAAAACAGGCTCGAGGAGATAGGGTAGCCGCCACCGCGGCCTTGACAATCACGTCATGTTCCTGTACGGTTGTGCCCCGGTGGAGGTATCGGTATGGACCTTGGACTGAAGGGCAAAGTAGCCGTCGTAACGGCGTCGAGCAGGGGACTTGGCCGGGCGGTGGCCGAGGCGCTGGCCGCGGAAGGCGCGAAACTCGCGCTCTGTTCGCGAAACACCGATGCCGTCGGTTCGGCAGCCCGTGAAATCAAAGAAAAATACGGAGTCGAAGTCTATTCCGCGCCCTGCGACGTCGAGGATGGCATCAGGATCGGGGATTTCGCCGCGGAAGTGCTGGACCGTTTCGGCGCGGTGCACATACTCTTCGCCAACGCGGGCGGGCCTCCTCCCGGCACCATCGCTGACTTCGCTCCGGCCGATTTCGAAAAAGCTGTCGACCTTAATCTGCTCAGCGTGATAAAGCTCGTGCATGCCTTTCTCCCCGCCATAAAGCAGCAGGGCTGGGGCCGCATCATCGCGTCGACCTCCATCACGGTGAAACAACCCGCGCCGAACCTCGCGCTTTCCAACGTGGCGCGCGTGGGCGTGGTGGCGTTCATGAAGACCCTGGCGGGCGAGCTCGCTCCGTTTAATATCACCTGCAACACCGTGGCGCCCGGCTACATCATGACCGACCGTGTCGAAAGCCTCATAAAGAATAAAAGCGTGAAGGATGGGCTGACGTACGAGGCTGCCGGGCGCGAGATAACGGCGGGAATCCCGGCGGGGCGCATCGGCTCACCGGAGGAGTTCGGTGCGCTTGTCGCCTGTCTCGCGTCCGAACGTGCCGGGTATATCACCGGCGAGACCATACTTATCGACGGCGGGGCGTACCGCGGGCTGATGTGAGGAGGGGCCGTGTCCTTAAAAGGGAATTGTTATATGGAAACGCCCCCCGCTATCGTTTTCGATTCGCATGGTCCCGCCAACCTGGGTCATCATCATTTCCACTAGTTTGATTCCGAAACCGGCGCTCCTTCCGGAAAGGGCGGCCTCGGGAAGCCCCGGTCCGTCGTCGTGTACGACCAGGACGATGCCGCTTGCAGTCCTGGAAACGGTCACAGCGATTCGTCCCGAGGACCTTCCATTGAAGGCGTACTTCATCGCGTTGGTGAGCAGTTCGTTCAGGATTAGGCCGACGGGAAACAGCTTTTCGGCGTGGAGCGGGAAGTCATCGATGAGCTTTTCGACCGTTATCTTCGCGGAGATGGTATAGGACGCGACTATTTCGTCGATGAGCGGCGTCAGGTATTCCCGTAACGAAACGTTCCTGAAGTCGGCCGAGCGGTACAGTTTGTCGTATACGATCATCATGCTTTGGATTCGTGAGCGGGCGTCCTGCAGGGCTGTTGTCACCGCGGGCGGTGCATCGTTCTGCGACTGCAGGGACAGCAGGCTCATGACGGTGCTCATGTTGTTTTTTATGCGGTGGTGGACCTCCCGCAACAGCAGCTCCTTTTCTTCCAATAAGCGGGTTATTTCGATCCTTGACTTCTTCTGCTCCACGACCTTCCATACCGCGTCCATCATCAGGGTGAGTTGCAGAACGTCGCTCTCGGCGTAATCGGATTCCTTGTTGCCGACCCCCACTACGGCAACGATCGCTTCCTCGACGATTATCGGTACCGTCAAAAACCGGTGCAGCTCGACATGTCCCTCGGGGTAGCCCTTTTTCAGCGGATTGGGATTTTGAAAATCGTTCACCAGGACGGGTTTCCGCTGGCGCACGGCCTCGCCCCAGATGCCCGTTTTATCGAGATGATAAACCGTACGGGGCTCCTGGATCGAACATTCTTTCATGACTTCCTTCGACCAGGTGTTGAGGGTGAACTGGCGGCTTTCCTCGTCATAAAAATATATGTATCCGACTCTGCTGGCGGTCAGGGAGATGGCCCGGTCCAGGGCGTAGTCGAGAAAGCTCTGGATCGATTCCGGCTGATGCTGGAATATCTCGACCAGGCTTCGCAGTCTCGCCTCATTCCGGCGAAGGTCAGCATCCGCCTCCTTGATGGGGCTTATATCATGGATAATCCCCTGGTAGTGCGTGATGGTCCCTTCATTGTTTCTGAGTATGATCGTTATATCGTCAACCCAGCGGCTGCGTCCCTCGGCCGTAATAATACGGTAGGGATCGTGACGGAAGGAAGATATCTTCGGGTCCGTCGAATTGGATGCGACCTCCCGCTTTACCCGCTCGATGTCGTCGGGGTGAATTATTGAAGCGTATAAGACCCTGCCCGATAGAAAGTCCGTGGCGGGATAGCCCAGTATATGCATGCAGTTTTCCGAGACGAATTCGACGGGCCAGTTCTCTTCATTCTTCCAGGAAAAAGCAATCACCGGGCCGGTGTTTATGATCCTTGTGGAGCGCACAAGGTCTTCCTCGATTTTCTTGCGCCCGGTAATGTTGCGGATTCCTTCAAGTACATTGATTACTTCCCCGCGCTCATTCAGAACCGCCTGGCTTATTATCTGGTACCATTGTCCGTTGGTCTGGTTATAGCGTTCCAGCTCGACGCTTTTCCCGGTCTTAAAGGTCTCCATCGTGCCGCAGGTTTCGCAGGGGGAAGTGCGGTTTTCAAAGAAGGAATAACAGGGTTTCCCTGACGGGTCCTCGCCCGGGAACATTGCATGGATTTTTTTATTCACCCATGCAATTGTCATATTCGGATTGATGAGGGAAAGCCCGGTCTCGAGCGAAGAAAGGATGTTGTCCATCCGCGCACGCTCCTCCGCGAAGGCGCGTTCCACCCGCTTTCTCTCGGTAATGTCGTGTACGATTGAATAAAGCAGCCCTTTGCCCTTGATGGTAATGGGGCCGCTGTACACCTCGACATCCCGCACATCGCCGTTGGCGAGCCGGTGCATGAAAAAGAAAACATTCCGCTTTTCGGCCGCGGCCTTTTGCATCTCCCGGCGTATATCCCCGGGAGGGAGTGTGTTGATATCGGTGATTTTTTTCCGCCTCATCTCCTCGCAAGACCACCCGTACCAGCGGCAGGCCGATGGATTGGCGTCGATGATGTCGCCGGTCTCCGGATCAATGAGCAGCATGACCGAATGGTTGTTGTTGAACAGCGAGCGGTAGCGCGCCTCGCTTTCTTCGATTTCGCGCTGATGTGAAAGCAACTGTTCTCCGGAGGCCAGCAGTTCCTCGTTGGCCGCCTCCATCTCTTCCATGGCGGCCTGCAATTCTTCATTTGCAGCCTCGAGCTGCTGGTTTTTTTGCAGTAATGCGTCCGCAAGGGTCACGTTGTCGGTTATGTCACGGGCGATACCGGCTACGGAAAAAATTCGGCCCATGACGTCATACAGCGGGAAAAAGACCGTGCTGAATGCGTGTTCCTTCCCTTCCACGAGTATGCGGTCTTCCGCAGACATCGGCTCATTGCGTTCGCTGACGAGCCCTATTCTTTCAAGGAAAGACTGCGCCTGTTCCACAGGAAGGAGATCGTGAAAACGCTTGCCAATGAGGTCGTCGGGCTCCATCCCCAGGAGGTTCCCGACTGAACGGCTGGCCAGCCTGCAGCGCCCGTCCAGGTCGAACTCGCTTATCAGGAGGGAGCTGTGATCGAGTATGCCCAGCAGGCGGTCTGAAAAACCGCGCAGCTGTTCGTTCGTGTCGCTCAGGCCTTCGTGCGCCTCATACAGATCGAAGGCCATCTCGATGGACGATCCCAGCAGGAACTTTTCGGAATTTTTAAGCACACAGCCGTAACGCCTGATACCGCGAACCCTCTCGGTCAGCTCCCGTTCGGCGTGCGAGACGAGGAATACGATCGGTACGCTGCGCTTTTCGAGAATACGCCGGGCCGCCTCGATGCCGTCGATCCCGCGGCCGAGGTCTATGTCCATGAGGATAAGGTCGATGGTATCATTGCGCAGGGCGGTCGCAACGGCCTCTTCTCCGTTTGCCGCCGTTACTACATGGTAGCCGAGGCCTTTGATGATTTCCGCTTGATCAAGTGAAATCTGTACCTCGTCATCTACCAGAAGCAGTGTTCTTTCCACTTTACCGATCATAAGCAGCAGCTTGAAATGCTTTCCCTCTTCACATAAGTTGCAGAGACCGCGTCAACCCCTGCAAACGTAGCCATTTAAAACCTATATATCACCATCTTGTGATTGTAAAATAAATTAATTTTTCGGAGACATGGTATATACATCCTTTGCTTGGGAGCATGGTGCGGATGACCGGTTCATGAATATTTCTGCAGCACAACGCCACCGATACCGAAGCTCACGCCTGAAGACCTGTACAGGGAGAATCCGTTGGATCCCCGGCCGCAAATGCATCTCCTCTCTGCACAGCCACAAAAAAGTATTGAATACTCTCCGCGCGTATCCTATCGTAAGGGTGGAATATTGAATTTAAATGAAAGGCCTTTATGCTGGACTGTTTCTTCATCGTCGATATCGTTCTGGGACTGTCCGCGGCCGCAATCGCCGCCGTTCTCTATTCGACGGGGCGCATGGGACGGTTCATGTGGTATCTCTTCTGGCTCGGGGCGGCGCTCGGGCTTAGCTGGGAGCTTGGATGCAACATCCAGATGGCGCTCTCGCCGGACGCGCCGCTCGCGCGCTTCCTGCGGCCGCTTCCCGTGCATGCGGGCGTTATCGTGGCGGTGCATGCGCTGTGGGACGGCGCCCTGTTCCTGGCCGGTGCGGCGCTCGTAAAAAAGCTATGCGCGGCGCCCCATTTCGCGCGGTTTCGCTGGACTGAACTCGCGGTACTTCTGGCCTGGGGCCAGGCCCAGGAACTTGCGGTGGAGCTTGCCGCAACCTCGGGCGGCGCGTGGGAGTGGCTGCCGTATCCGTGGAATCCCGCACTTTTCATATTCAACGGCTATCACATCACGCTGCTGCCCCACCTCATATGGCTGACCGCGGTGCTCGTTTTTTATCCCCTCGCGCTGGCTATGCGAAAAAGGATACAGGAATAGTCGTATAGACAAGAATTCCAGTCCCGGATATGTGTTCGCCGTTACGGCTTTGCCGCATCTTCCTTGATAAGCGCCGATTCTTTCATTAATAAACTCAGCACTACATTTACCACCGCCAGGGCGATGAAACCGATCATGAACGGCGTGAGCGTGATGGTGCTTTCCGCCCTGTTCGCGTCGGCCATGGCTTCAATGGTCACATGCCCCAGTATGGCCATGAGCGTGATGAAGATAATGCCCGAAATTTGTCCCGAAAGAACGATCATCCCCTGCGACGTGGATTCCGGGGCCGGATGGCTCACCTCGGCGGCATACTGGTAGCCGATCGGGGCCGCGCCCATGAAGAAGAAGCCGAAAATCCCGCTCGAGATAAGGAGCAAACCGTAGGATGAAGCAAAGGTCAATCCCACGAGCCCCGGGATAAGACCCAGCATGCAGCTTACCATAAACAGTTTCCGTTTCCTGAATTTGTCCGAAAAAATCGGCACGACTATGGCCCCGAGGACACCGGCCACCATCATGAGGGCGCCGATGTCGCCCGCCTCGTGTCCTCCGGCTTTATAGCCCTTCCCCGCGAGGATCAGGTCGACGAAGGTCGTGATGGCGTTGAACATCCCGAGGCCGATGAAGAAGACCAGGAGCAGGTAAATCATGTCACGCTGGCGGAAAAGGTGCCGCAATCCCTCGAACATGCCGTAGCGGGCTTCGGCCGATTCGGCATCGGGCGGCGTGGGGGGTTTGTCTCTGGCGAAAAGGATGAAAAGAACGGCCGCAACGACCGAAACGTAGCCGTAGATTATAAGCATGGACTTCATCGCCGGCAGGGTAAGCGCCGTGCTTCCGGCCGGCAGAAACATTTCGGCAATGGGGCGCGTGGCCGCCATGGCGACGATGATCCCGAGGAACTGAAAGAGCGCGGTAATACCCGAAGCGGTTGCCCGCTCGTTGATGGGAAACCATTCCGCGGCGACCTCGGTGATCGCGTTCATGATGAAGGGCTGGGCCGCCGCAAGCGCGAACTGGGCCAGGCACACGGCCGCGTAGCTGTCGCCGGCCATGCCGCGGACATAGCCGAACACGCCGGTGAGCACGGCGCCGATTCCCACGCCGACGCGGATGCCGTAACGCCCTATTATGTACGACGCCGGTACGCTCATGACGAGATACACGAGCATGAATGACATCGAAAGCAGAACGATCCAGAAGGCGGAAACTCCATAAAGGGTCATGGCGTCGACGGTGACCGGCGCGAAGGTGATCCAGTCGAGCTGTATCACGCCGTTGAGGAGGGCGAATACGAAGAGAACCATCCAGCGGTACGCATAAATCGTATACGTTTTCTGCATGCGGAATCCTCCGTGTTCAGGGTATGGCTCTCGTGCCGGCGGAAGCTGGCGGGTCGGCGCGCGCAGGGAAATCCCTGTGAGGAAAAGCTCCTGGAGTCATGCTTGCGCGGGATTATGGCGCATCGGGGATATGAAAGTCAATTAAAATACTATGTAATATTACAAAGGGTACCGGCGCGGATTCGGCGACAATGCTGCGAGTAGGTAAGAGGGCGGGTCAGGCCGGTCAAGAACGCACGGTGCCGCAGTCCTTCCACGGCATGATCGCCGGTGGGGACGTCCCGGACCGGGAACGGCTTCTATTTAGCTTCACCGTTTCCTATCTCGGAAATACAGGTATCGTTGTACTTCGCCCCCCTGTACACGGACAGAATCTCGATCGCAAGAAACATGCTGTCTTCATATTTAACGGCCGGTTCCCCCTTTTCGATAACGCTCTGGAAGGCCAGCCTTTTACGGGGAGGCAGGGGGAGGGACTGCCACCCGTTGAAGTCTTTCAACGTGATCTCATGGGAACCCACGACGGTTATGTCCGTGAAGACAAGACCTGTTTCATACTGACCGATCTCCTTGCGGGCCTGTCTGGCCTGTAACGCCCATACACGGATTTTCTGGGCGCGATTGTTGGCCCTGTACAGGCTGTCGCCGGCGCCCAGCCCGTTCCATATGCGCACGGGTTTTGCCGTATCAACCTTTACGATCAGAATTTCGCCGATGCCCTCGTCCTTTTTTCCTTCGCACCATGCCGTGGCGGTACTGCCGTCCATCGCGCTGAGGGCGGTGTACATGCACGACCATCTCTCGAGCGCCCTGTAGTATTCGTAATCGGCCTCATCTTCATCTTGTCCTTCGGCCGGAACGGCCCTAGCGGGAGGACTGCCGGTGGCCCTGAGGTGTGAGCTGCTCCAGTCGCAGATACCGCTGCCCATGTGCACGCCTCCCCACCAGGTGAGCTCGCCGATTGATCCTTTCTTCAGAAGCGCGGGCAATACGGTATTGCCGGCCCTGTCGCACGGATAGTCCCTATCGGCCCGGGAGGGTGTCTCCACGGAGAGAACTACGAGCGCCATCACGATAAAAACGGCCAAAACCGCGACATGTTTTTTCGTTAGGGGAACCACGATGCCTCCTCCTCCTGTCCGGTACAGGGCATGGATCGATCATCAGTAGGAACTCTATCAGTACGATTTCTTCTTGTCAAATCATAACGTCAGAGTGACCGTATTATCGTGCGGCGAAACAAAATTAAACGAGCGTTCACTCATATAATTGCAACCTTTACGCAAAACGCGTGTCCGTTGAAACGGTGTGGTGCATATCCCCGGGCGACGGACCGATACCGGCCTCCGGCCGGGCCAGCCCGGCTTTTTCACAGGGTGCGCGACGATTCCATGGAACTTCAGAAAAACAGGGGCGGTGAAGCACCGTAATGAAAAACGAGTTCAACGAAGACAAGCTGGCCCGGAAATCGATCGCATTGACCGGTCGGATAATCAGCGAATACGGCCCCCGCATCGCCGGCGGCGAGAGCTGCCGCAAAGCCGCCGAGGCACTGCACCACGACCTGGCGCTCTGCTGCGACAGGGCCCACCTGGAAACATTCGGCATGCACCCGGGCTCATTTCTGGGTTTTATGTACACCTCTTCCACGCTGTTCATCGCGGCATCCTTCCTGTTGCTGTTCGATTACATGCTGGGGGCCGCGATCGGATATACGCTGGCCCAGGTCATGGCGTTCACCCAGTTCATCTGCTACTGGCAGGTGTTTGATCCGCTGTACCCGAAACGGGAGGGACGCAATGTGCACGGCGTCATCGAACCGACGCATGACGTCCGTTGCCAGGTCATGCTAAGCGGGCACCATGACAGCGCCTATGAATTTCTCCTTATGAAGTGGCTGCGGGGAGTCTACAGGATAGTCGTGGCGGGGATGATCGCCTCGCTTGCCGTGGCGCCGATAATAACGTGGACCATGGTGGTGTACCGGGCGATGACGGGTACCGCACCGGGATTCGCCGCCGCAGTTACGTATGGGACCTTTGTGTGCTTTTTATTCATTATACCGATGTATTTTTTCATGGGCCGGCGCGGCACCCCGGGCGCGGGTGACAACCTGATAGCGTCGGCGATGGTTGTCGAGCTGGCGAAGCATTTTCGGGAGGCGAAAAAAAGTGGCCGTGGCGCACCGAGGCATACGCGGCTCATTTTCGCCAGTTTCGATGCGGAGGAGGCGGGCCTGCGCGGCTCGCGCGCATTCGCGAAACGGCACGGGGAAGAGCTTCGCGCATTGCCGACGCGGGTGCTAAACATGGACAGCATATATAGAAAAGACCGGATCAAATTTCTCGTCTCGGACATCAACGGATTCGTTAAACTTTCACGCGCCATGGCACAGGAGTGCGTCGAGATCGCCGAAACGGCCGGGTGCGAGGCGAAGCTCTTCCATGTGTACCCCGGTGTCGGCGGTACCGACGCGGCGGAATTCGCGAAAACAGGCGTAGAGGCGACCACGCTGATCGCCGTTCCCACCGATGTCGAGAAGGAGCGCATGGTGTATCACACTCAGGATGACACCATCGAGAACATCGAGCCGGGCGCCGTGGAGGCGTGCCTTCGTATCATGTATGAATACATTATGAAAAAAGACCGCGAGGCGGGCGCGGTTTGAAATAAGGCCCGCCGGCAACGCTGAACACGCGGGAGGATGTCATCCGATGGAACCTCTTGGAATAATGCTGTACGGGTATGCCGAGCATCAGGCGATCGGCATTACGGCATCGCTTAAAGAACTGCTCGGGCGGGATGTAATTCTGATAAGCGCCTCGGGCGGTGAGGATGAAACCGTCGAGGAAATCCTCGACTCGGACGAAGCCCCCCTTTTCGAGGAGCGGGAGGACCACGTCCTCATGTTCCTCGGCTTCGGCGAGAGCGAGATATCCCTCGCCATGGACCGCTTTCCGAAAGGAGGCGGCATCCCCCGTCCCATCTTCTGCGGCCTCACCGAAGAAAACCACCGCTGGAAATTATCATACCTTCTTGAACACCTGCTCGAGGAACACCGGCGCTGGAATGAGCCGGCGGAAAAAGGAGAGCGGGGGTAGGCGCGATGCGCGAGTGTACATGGTTTCACGGGTGTCCCATGAAGCGGTATACGCTTTATATACTTTCCAGCGTCTGCAACCGTAAATGAATTGACATCGCCCGAAACTGTCGCACTATCGATACATAATCCGCGGGGAGGGTGATGGCAATGGACACCGCACCGAACGCCGGCAGCACGGCCATCGGCATCGGCCGCATCGACCAGCTGGGCATCGTCGTGCACGACGCCGCTAAAACCATGCGCCGCTACGCCGAGACGCTCGGCGTGCGCCAGTGGTACCGGGCGAACAGCTCCACGCCCGCCGAGGTTCTTACGCGGGGGAAGAAGATGACCCTCGATATCGATATTTACCTTGGCTACCTGGGGCGGGTACAGGTGGAGCTCATTGAAAGCCGCGCCGGGTCGGGAGGCATTTACGCCGAACACCTTGCCGACCGGGGCGAAGGGATACATCATGTGGGCTTTTTCGTTTCGAACCTGGATAAAAAACTCGCCGCGCTCGGAAAGACGGGAATTGAACCGATACAGAGCGGAGAGATACGAAGCCGCGGCGGTGCGGTGACGCGCTACGCGTATTACGAAACGGGCGGGCCGGGGAGCATCGTCGCCGAATTCATAGAAACGAAACTGGCGGGAATCCCCGTCGGAATGTCGCGCTTCATGATGAAAATCGGCAGTCTTACGGGCGATGCCGAAAAAATCAGGTTGTAAAAAATCGCCGAACGGGCGGGAATGTTCGCCGTGCGCCCGGTTGCGGGCCGTCGGACCATTGCACCCACGGGGGAAAACGGGGAATGCTGAGTGCGCAGTTCATTAACACGGTCATGGCCATCGCGGCCGCGGCCATCGCGCTGTTCATCGTCTACCAGATCGTTAAGGGCGTCATCAAGCTGGTGGCAATCGTCCTCCTGCTGCTAATTCTGTATGCCGGATATCTTTCATACACCGGCGAGAAGATACCGCAGAGCGGGGCCGAGTTGATACAGCGGCTATCAGGGCGTGTCGACATGGTGCGCGAAAAGGGCGGCGACGTGATGAAAACAATACTGCGCATCGCGCCCGAAGGCGAGGGCAAACAGAGGTAGGTCCCGCGGAGAGGGGTCTTCGCCGCGCCGCGTGAGCGCGCGTCGCCGAAGGGCTGGAAGAAACGGGTGCCGTGTCGCGATCCGGCGCCGCGGGCATACAATGTCACTACAGGGAGATAGCCAATGAGCACAGCATGGTATGGACTCGAGGACAAGGTGGTGGTCGTAACCGGCGGCAGCCGCGGGATAGGACTGGAGCTCGCGAAGGCGCTCGTGGTCCAGAAAGCCAAGGTGGTGATATGCGGCCGTAAAAAGGAAGGGCTCGACGCCGCGGTATCAGCGATCGGCGGCGGCGACCGGGTCATCGCGGTTGCGGCGCATATCGCGAAGGAAGAGGACGTAAGCGCGCTCTTCGACGCGGCGGTGAAGGCCTTTGGCCGGGTCGACGTTCTCATCAACAACGTGGGTATGAACCTGCTTACCGCTTCGGTTATCGATACGGAACCGGCAACCTGGACGAAAATAATAGAGTCGAACCTTACCGGTACCTTCTTGTGTTCGCGAAAGGCGGCGATGCTCATGCGCGAACAGAAGCGGGGCCGCATCATCAGCATTTCGTCCATCGCCGGAAGAAAGGCCGCGCCCGCGATGGGAATATACGGAATCGCCAAGGCCGGAATCGATATGCTTACCAGGGTGCTGGCGTTCGAACTGGCGCAGTTCAATATCCAGGTAAACGCGGTCGCGCCCTGCATGGTGAAAACCGATTTCAGCAAGCCTTTCTGGTCCAATGACGATCTAAGGGCGCAGATAGAAAAAGGCATACCCATGGGAAGGATTGCGGAGGTGGACGATGTGATCCATCCGGTGCTCTTCCTGTGTTCCGACAAGGCGGAATTCATTACCGGTCAGGTGCTCGTGGTCGACGGCGGAACGCTGGCCTGACGGATGTGAAAAATAGCAACTTTTACTTGTGTAAAGTGTCGAAATGGAGTAATAGAGACCTGACTGAAGGGTGCGGGAGGGTGCCATGGAGGTTCAGGCGATCAGCGGTCCGGACATAGTTCCGCAGGGCTTTTCGGCACGCGGCGAAACGCCCGTCGTTCAGGCCCCCGCCGAGGAACGGCGGGAGGAGCGGACGCAGACGCGGGTGGACGAGAGGGGCGCCGTTATTGATGCTTATGCGTAGGGTGGCGGAATGGCCATAACCAAGGCGGAAAAATCCGTTTATAACGATTACATCAAAGACTTTAAAACACAGAAAGACGCATCGTATAAACGGATCACCGAGCTCGAAAAGAAAAAAAAGGAAATGCCCCGGATCAAGGGCTACCTCACGGTGGAAGCCGTGATAGAGCTTTTGAAGATAATCATGCTTGATCTGAGCATGAACGACGCCTCGTTCGAGATTTTGAAAATCAAGAACGAGGCGGCGCTTAAAAACGCCCGCAAGGAATTTTTCGCCGTATTACAGAAGATGGAGGAGCTTGTCGGCGACCAGGTGGACCGTTCCCTCAAAGAAAACGAGGAGTTCCTCGCGGCTATCGACCGCATCAATCCGCTGCAGATGTTGAAGATCATCCAGCGCGTCAATTATGTTCTCTCTACGCTGATAGACAGGATCGGTGAAACGTCAAAATGGAAATGGTCCTTTGTCGACCTGCAGGGGCGGGTTGCGGCCGTTACCAAGAACGGCATAAATTTTTCGGAAGTGCAGAAATACCGGGACCCCCGCACCGAATTTTACCGGGAGCGTCAGCAGCTCATGACGCTGTGCAAGCAGAGCCTGCGCGACGCGGCCCAGCAGTATCGCACCAAGTACGAACAGTCCACCAAGGTACCCGGGGATATGCTTAAATCGATCGAATTCCTGTCGGTCTTGCGGCGCATACACGTTCTTTTCGGCGAGTCGGATGAGGCTACAAGGCTTAAAACGGCAATTGATGCCATGCGGGCACGCCTCGAGGCGGACGAAAAGGAAAAAGAAAAAGAGAAAAAAAGCGGTAAAAAGTAGCCCTCACGCACAACTCCCGCGCATTTTGCATTTTTTTCACTTGACGGACTGAATATTTTTATGTACGTTATTAGCACTCTATATGGTTGAGTGCTAATAACGGTGGCGTGATGAATACCGATGAAAAAATAGATAAAGCTTTGAATGAACGAGAGGCGGCGATACTCGGCGCCATTGTTTATGAATATATCACCACCGGCAAACCTGTCGGCTCGAGGTCGTTTGTTCATAAATATTCATTCACCCTGTCTCCCGCGACGATGAGGAATGTGATGTACGACCTCGAAATGATGGGGTACCTCATGCAGCCGCATACATCGGCAGGGCGGGTGCCGACCGACAAGGGCTATCGTTATTATGTCGACTCACTCCTTGACACCTACGAGTTTGTAATGAATGAGAAGGTAAGCGTCCGGGATGAGATGATCAAGCGCGAGATGCAGCTCGATAAAATATTCAGTTCGCTCACCAGGACCATTTCGCTCGCGTCCCAGTATGCCGGTGTGGTCCTCACGCCACGGCCGGATTTTACGGTGCTCAAGCACATCGAGCTCGTCCTCCTGGACAACAACGAGATCCTGGCGATCATGGTCACGCGAAACGGTATCGTGATCAACAAAAAGGTGGTGGTGTCGACCAATATCACGCAGGACGAGCTGTACAGGTTCAGCAAGTATTTAACCGGCGAGCTGGGCGGGTATTCGCTCTTCGAGATCAAAAAGGACATGTTCGAGACGCTGCGCGAAGATAAGGGGACGGAGATTGACAGGGCGATGGCGCTGGACATAGCGGAGCTCGCGCTGTCGGAAAGCGACGACCCGGATCTCTATATAGACGGGGTGCAGAACCTTCTTCACATCCCCGAGATGATAGAGGCCGACCGGCTCAAAGGGCTTTTGCGTCTGGTCGAAGAAAAGAAGGTGCTTCGGGGGATTATGGAGAAGACCATGGAGCGCGACGGGGTGCAGACGCTTATCGGTGAGGAGATAGCCGAGGTCGAGGTGTCCGGTTGCAGCATCGTGACTTCATCGTACAAGATAGGAAACAAGCGGGTGGGCGTCGTCGGCATCATCGGTCCGACCAGGATGGATTATAAAAAGGTCGTCCCGCTCGTGGATTATACGGGAAAGATCTTTTCTGAATTTTTAACCAAAATGTCAAAATGAAATCAGCCTCAGTATTGAGGGTCGTAGAGCTTTGCATGGAGGAGAGGGGATGATACGGGACTCAAAAAACGACGCCAGGGAAACCGACGAAAAGGGGCGGGAAGGCCAGCAGGCTGCCGATTCATTGCGGTCCCGGACCGGTGGTTCGGACGACGGAAACGAAATGGCCGGCCCATTGAAAGGAGGAGAGGGTCCTCCGGAAACCGCGAACGATGAAGAGGAAATGATCCGCCTCGGTCCGGAAGAGCTGGCCGAAGTGATCAGAAAGAAAGATGAGGAGATAGTGAAGAAAAACGAAGAGATTGTGGCGCTGAAGGACGTATTGCAAAGGCGGCAGGCGGACTTCGAGAATTATAAGAAGCGCGTGGTGAAATCGCAGGACGAGTACAGGAATCTCGCCATACGTGACATGTCTTCTGATATCATCACCATTAACGACGACCTTCTTAGGGCCGTTGAGGCCGCGGGTGCGGTGAGCGAGAATTGCACCGTCGCCGAGGCCCGGGCCTCGTTCCTCGAGGGGGTCTTGATGATATCGAAGCAGGTCGAGGAGGTGTTGAAGAAGTACGGCATAGAGGAGATCGAATCGCTCAACAGGGAGTTTGATCCCGCCCTCAACGAGGCGGTTGAGATAGATGAGAGCGCGGAAGTTGAGCGCGATACCATCACCAGGGTCTATCGGAAAGGCTTTAAGATGGGCGATTCGGTAGTCCGTGCCGCGAAGGTGAGAGTAAGCCGCCCGGCACGCCGGGTGGAGCAGAACGGATGCGACGGTTGCGGTACGGACGGCGGACCGCAGGCGAATGAATCCATCAATTGAAGGATTGAAATCCAATACGGCCGTTTGAATTCTAAAAGGCCAAATGGAAATAACTTTATAACGCAATAAGGAGCATGAAAATGGGAAAAATTATAGGAATCGACCTGGGAACGACAAACTCGTGCGTATCGGTAATGATGGGCGGCGAGCCGGTGGTTATCCAGAACTCAGAGGGCCAGCGCACGACCCCGTCGATCGTGGCGTTTACCGACAAGGGCGAGCGGCTGGTAGGGCAGGTGGCGAAGAACCAGATCATCACCAACCCCGAAAACACGATACGTTCGATAAAGCGTTTCATGGGACGCCATCATTCCGAGATACAGAGCGAGATGAAGATGGTTTCATATGCCGTGCTCGATGATGGGAAGGGCGGCCTGAAGGTGAAGACGATGGCCGGCGAGTTCACCCCCCAGGAGATATCGGCGCGCGTCCTCCAGAAGATGAAGCAGACGGCCGAAGACTTTCTTGGCGAACCGGTAACCCAGGCGGTTATAACGGTGCCCGCCTATTTCAACGATGCTCAGCGACAGGCCACCAAGGACGCCGGCAAAATCGCCGGACTGCACGTAGAGCGAATCATCAACGAGCCGACGGCCGCGGCGCTTGCCTATGGCCTCGACAAGAAGAAGACCAACGAGAAGATCGCCGTATACGACCTCGGCGGTGGCACCTTTGATATCTCAATACTCGAGCTCGGCGACGGCGTTTTCGAGGTGAAGTCCACCAACGGAAACACCCACCTGGGCGGAGACGATCTCGATCAGCGCATCATGAACTGGCTTATGGCTGAATTCAAGAAGCAGACCGGCATCGACGTGGCGGGAGACAAAATGGCCCTCCAGCGCCTTAAAGAAGGGGCCGAAAAGGCGAAGATCGAGCTTTCGAGCAAGGCCCAGACGGAGATCAATATCCCGTTCCTCACCGCCGACCAAAACGGCCCGAAGCACCTCATCATGGCCCTTACCAGGGCAAAGTTCGAACAGCTCGTAGAGGATCTCGTGGAATCAACCAAGGAACCGTGCGTACGGGCGCTTGAAGACGCAGGGCTCGCCCCGGGTGATATCGACGAAGTGATTCTGGTGGGCGGTTCGACCCGTATTCCGGCGGTTCAGGAACTGGTAAAGCGCATTTTCGGCAAGGACCCGCACAAGGGGGTCAACCCGGACGAGGTCGTCGCCATCGGCGCCGCCATTCAGGGGGGCGTCCTGGCAGGCGATGTGCACGATGTGCTGCTGCTCGACGTAACCCCGCTTTCGCTGGGGATCGAGACCCTCGGTGGCGTAATGACCAAGCTTATCGAGCGGAACACGACCATTCCGACGCGCAAGAGCCAGATATTTTCGACCGCGGCGGACAACCAGCCTGCGGTATCCATACACGTGCTCCAGGGCGAGCGCGAACTCGCGTCGCAAAACAGGACGCTCGGACGTTTCGACCTGGTGGGCATTCCGCCCGCGCCGCGGGGAATTCCGCAGATCGAGGTGACTTTCGACATCGACGCGAACGGGATTGTGCACGTTTCGGCGAAGGACCTCGGCACTGGCAAAGAGCAGAAGATACGCATCGAGTCGTCGAGCGGGCTGAACGATGAAGAGATCAAGCGCATGGTCAAGGACGCCGAGGTGCATGCCGATGAAGACAAGAAGCTTCGGGATGCCATCGAGGCCAAAAACGAGGCGGATTCGCTCATCTACTCCCTCGAGAAGCTCGTCAAGGACAACGAGGGCAAGATAGAGGAGTCCGAGAAGCAGGCCATAGAGTCCGAAATCGCAAATCTCCGAAAGGCCATGGAAGGCGGCGACGCGGATGCGATCCGCGCGGCAAAATCAAAACTGGAGCAGGCCTCGCACAAGTTCGCCGAGCGTATTTACAGAGATACCGCGCAGCAGCAACAGCAGCAGCCTGATGGCGGCCCCCAGCAGGGCGCGGGAGCCCAGTCGTCGGCGCGACAGGATGACGGAAGCGCGGATCGAAAGAGTGACGATAATGTTGTTGACGCGGACTATGAAGTCGTGGATGACGACAAGAAATAACGCATAATAGCCCACGGAGGCGGGTGTTCATCCACCCGCCTCCGGCGGTTAGAAGAGACTAAAAGCCATGCCGGTTTGGGGCAAGAGGACTGTGTGAGTACGAAACGAGATTATTATGAAATTCTGGGCGTGCAGAAAAACTCATCCGAGGACGAGATAAAGCAGGCATACAGAAAGCTCGCCCTGAAATATCACCCCGATAAGAATAAAGGAAATGCCGAGGCCGAGGAGAAGTTCAAAGAGGGTACCGAGGCCTATGAGATACTGAGGGATCCCAAGAAGCGGGCCCAGTACGATAAGTTCGGGCACGAGGGCGTTGCGGGTGTCGAGGGTTTTGGCCGCGGCGCGTACACGGACTTTTCGGACATTTTCGGCGATTTCGATCTCGGGGACATTTTCGAGGGTTTCTTCGGCGCGGGTTTCAGCGGCAAGGGGCGCGCGAAAAGGCCCAGGCGCGGGGCGGACATCCAGTATGACCTGCTTATAGATCTGGAGGAGGCCGCAACGGGCAAGGAAGCGCAGATAGAGATTCCCCGGAGCGAATTGTGCGCCACCTGCGGGGGGAGCGGCTCCGGCGCCGGTTCGAAGCCCGCGGTGTGCCCGGTGTGTAACGGGACAGGCCAGCTGCGGCAGACCCAGGGTTTCTTTTCCATCACGCAGACCTGTTACAAGTGCCGCGGCGAGGGCAAGATTATCACCTCGCCCTGTAAAACCTGCAGCGGTTCGGGACTCGTTACGAAAAAGCGCAAGATTACGGTGAAAATACCGGCGGGGGTGGAATCGGGCTCCCGTCTCAAGATTAGCGGAGAGGGCGAACAGGGCCCGGCGGGCGGGCCGCGGGGCGACCTCTATGTCGTCATACATATAAAGAAGCACACGGTCTTCGACCGGCACGGGAACGACATCCTTAACGTCGTCGATATCTCTTATTCGCTGGCATGCCTGGGCGGGGAAATAGAGGTACTTACGATTACGGGGGGTAAGGTCAAGATGAAAATCCCCGCGGGAGCCGAAAACGGGCAGGTTTTCCGGTTAAAGGGAAACGGTATTCCGTATCTCGGCTCCTATGGCCGGGGGGACCAGCTGGTAAAGATTAACGTACGCGTTCCCAAGAAACTGTCCCCGCGCCAGAAAGAGCTGCTTCAGGAGCTCGCGCGACTAGAGGGCGAGGATGCGGGCCCGTCGACGAGGCAGTTTTACTGATATCATGACAGCACACCGCCCGTGTCCCGGCAGTATGCACGGGCGCGCCTGAATATCCTATCGCGACGTAAGCTCCAGCTTTTCCTTTAATTCGAGGATGAGTACGATGTGTTTGCGTTCCTCGTTTATCAGTTTGTTTAAAATGGTCCGGGCGTCTTGGTCTTTTTCGTGCATTGAGACGAGCTCGCTGTAGAAGAGAATCGAGTCCTTCTCCGCAGTCATCGCGATCTTCAACACATCGAACACCGATTTCACGGTTTTTACCACGGCGTCGACATCGTCATTGTTTTTAAAAACGCGTTCATCGCCGAGCGCCTTTAGGTACTGGTAGTAATCCTCGCTGAATACGCCGGAGGTTTCTTTAAGTTCACCGAGTATCTTCTCGAAAAGTTTCCTGTGGCGGAGTTCCTCTTCTGCGAGGAAGGTCAAAAGCTCCGTAAAATACGGGTCATCAAACTTTTTCCTGCACTGCGTATAAAAGTAATATCCCGACTCCTCGATGCCGATGGCCATGTCGACCAGTTCTTTTGTGGAAAATCTCATCGTGTCTCCTTTGGCGCGCCGGTGGTCCGGGCGCCGCTTATCTTATATGGTGAGCGTTTTTATCGTTTCAATAAAAAGCCGTACGCCGTAGCCCGTCGCGTTCTTGGGCCGGTAGCCCCGCTCCTTGGATCCCCACGAGGTCCCCGCTATGTCGATGTGCGCCCACGGTGTGGATTCGACGAACGCCTTGAGAAAGGTCGCGGCAATGATCGTTCCGGCGTTCCTCGTGGACGACACGTTGGACATGTCGGCGATATCCGATTTTAAATCTTCGGCATAATCTTTGTAAAGCGGAAGGCGCCAGACCCGCTCGCCCGTTGCCTCGCCGGCACTTCGAACCGCTTCGGCGAGCTCATCGCTGGGAGAAAGAAGGCCCGCTATGATTTCACCGAAGCAGACGAGGCACGCACCGGTGAGCGTGGCGATGTCGATGATAAAATCAGGCTTCAGCTTCTTTTCCGTATATGCCAGCGCGTCGGCGAGGATCAGTCGTCCCTCGGCGTCGGTGTTGCCGATTTCGACCGTAGTCCCGTTGAAGGCGCGGTAAACGTCTCCGGGGCGATAGGAGTTTCCCGCAACCATGTTTTCGCAAAGAGGGAGTACGGCATACAGGTTTTTCCTCAATCCCAGCTCGGCCGCCGCCTTGATGGTATAGATGCAGGCCGCGGCGCCGGCCATATCGCTTCTCATGTCTTCAATATGACCGGATGGCTTGAGGTTCAGTCCGCCGGAATCGAACGTTATTCCCTTCCCGACGATGGCGAGCGACTTTTTGCTTCGGGGATTGCCCGTGTATCGCAGTATCGCCATCTGCGGCGGATGATGGCCGGCGCGACCCACGGCGAGGAGGAGACCCATGCCGAGCTTCTCAAGCTCCCGCCGGCCGAAAATGGTGCACGAGACCCCCTTCATTTTAGCGAGCTTTTTTGCCTCCGCCGCGATCGAGGACGGGTTGGCCCGTTCGCTCGTCTCGTTGATAAGGTCCCTGCACAGAAGCGTATTGGAGCAGACGATTGCGGTTTCGCGGAGAATCCCCGCGGAGCCGACCGCATCGGTTACGTAAAAAACAGCCGTTTTCAGCCGGGGATCTATTTCATCAGCCCGGGTCTTATATCGGTCGAACCCATAATTGCCGAGAAATATTCCTTCAGCAAGCGCCGAAAGGACCTCCTTTTCGACGAGGCCTTCCGGTTCTGGAAGGAGTACGTGAAGACCGCTTATTTTCTTTTTCCTGCAGACACCGATGATGCCCGCCGCCGCGTTTCGGAGCGATTCGCGGGAAATCTCCCCGGCTTTTCCAAGTCCGGCAAGTAAAAGAGAGGGCTGGTCCGACAAAGGAAGGAGGAGCGATTCGCCGCTTTTTCCTTTGAAAAATTCCAGGTTCACCTTTTTCGTAATATGCGAAATTTTATCCGGGACTGCGGCGCCTTTTTTATGGGCGAAATCCTCGGCGAGGAAAAGCACCACCGTGTCGCGGCCGGTAAAGTCAAACGTTGCTTCTCTTGCTGTTAGTTTCATTAATTTCGTATGTCCGTTCCTTCGATTTTCGCGGTTCGTTTACGGCCGCCGACCGCGGCGGCTCCGCAGGTTACTTCAAGGAAAGAAACCGGTCCCGAACGATTATTTCAACAAAAATTTAGGGAAAAGGGGCGATTTCAGAAGGTCATTTCGAGCTCTTCCTTTATAGACCTGATTGCGATATAATCAACCATCGGTGATTTAATTTCGTTCAATGGCGCGACCGGATTCTTTTTGACGTGGTAAATGCCGCTCTCGATCTCTCGTTTGAGAAATGAAATATCGGTATCGGTGAAGTTGTCGAGCTCGGATGCGCCTGGCGTGTTCGTACAGAAAAGCGCTGTATACTTCACTGGTCGTGGATACCTCCGGCCGTCAGCCGGTTAAACGCGGGCGGCCGGCGCTATGCGCTGCGGGAAGTATGGCAGTACGGGAGGGGTTCTACGAAGAAAATAACAATGATACGTATACGATGGACGATTTACGGAGTATCGGGAATGCCGCTCTTACGTTACCTCGAAATCTATCCTCATTGTCTCTATTTCAACGCTGACCACCCGCACCCTCACCCTGTCTCCCAGTCTGAATCGCCTGCCGAGCCTGCGCCCGATGATGGTGAACTCATCCTCGTTGACCAGGTAATAGTCGTTGGTGAGGGAGCGCAGCGGAACCATGCCTTCGTTCGGCCTTACTCAGACTCAATCCGCTCGAGTCCCTCTTTGCGGAAACGGGCCGGTGAGATACCGGCAAATTTAAGAAAAGCGCTGTAAAAAACGGATATCGTATTAAAGCCGAGGTCGTAAGCGATGGCAGTAATAGGGCGGTCGGGTTCGTTCAATAATAACTCCTTCGCCTCGTTAATCCGGTATTTATTGATGAATGTATTGAAGTTCATGCTGAGTCTGTCATTGAGAAATTCGGACAACTGTTGAGGTGTGAGCGATAGTTCTTCCGCAAGCATCATCAAAGAGAGATCTTCCGTTTTAAAAATCTTTTCGTTTTCCATTAGTTCCATCAGTCTATGGTAGATGAGATCGGTGTTGACGCCTTTAAGAAGCGTGCGGCTGTACTGGCTTTTTTTTACATCGTCGCCATTCCTCGAGGAGTTTCCGATAGAAAGAGTTGTCTGGGTGGCGATAATGTTCAGTATCTCAATTGTTTCGGCGGTAAATGTTGTGCCGTTTGAAAAATACTCCAGGTAAATCATGCCGGCAAGCTCACCCCTGCCGACCATGGGTATGCAGGCGATCGCCGGGATTGCCGATTTAGTAATATAGGGATCCTCCCCGAATGCATCGTTGCCGTCACCGAGTTTGAAGAAAACCGGTTGTATTTTTTTTTGTACGTGATGGATGATGCTTCCCGCCAGCCTGCCGTCAATGTCAATCCCGCTGTCGTCCGCCGGCATAATGGGATTCTCCGGTGGGATGTATTCCGCCTCGATTGATAGTTTTGAATCCCGTGCGAGCAGTAAAAGCGCTCTCCCGGCGTGGCTCATGACGCACGCTAGCTCAAGAGCGCTTTTTATCACCGAAACGACATCGTTTTTCGACGATATCTCCCTGAGATTCCGGATGAAGGTCGAAAGACGCATTGTATCGGGTATGGCGAAGGACTCGGTTTTGGCCTGTGCCGGCATATCGTGTAGTGGCATGTCCTGCATGACGGGCTTCGCGGTGTCTTCAGAGATGATTTCGGCGTATTGATGTCGTAACATTTCGACTTTTAATGCGGCTCCCCACGCGGCGAAGTCCTGTATTGCGGCGTTAATATGTGATTTAGCGTATTCATGAAATCCTTGCTTTATACAGAATTTTGCCGCCAGCTCGTTTGCCATCGCCGCATTCTGTACATACCAGTTTGCTGAAGCTGAGGATATTGCTTCATTATACAGCTTCATAGTCAGTGAGTCTTTTCCTCTAATCCGGCTTATTTCAGCACGTATCAGAAGATAT